>JARLHH010000202.1 GCA_031292335.1 Candidatus Limnocylindrales bacterium
CGCGGCGCGGTGACGATCGACGCGGACGCCGTGGCGCGCGACGTGGTTGAGCCGGGCGAGCCCGCGCTCGCGCTCGTCCTGGCGCGGTTCGGCGAGGCGGTCCGAGCCCCCGACGGCAGCCTGGACCGGGCGGCGCTGGGGCGCATCGTCTTCGCGGACCCGGCCGCGCTGGCGGACCTCGAGGCGATCCTTCACCCGGCCGTCCGGCCCCGGATCCTCGCGGCGATCGCGGAAGCGGAAGCTGCCAGGGCACCGGCCGTCGTCATCGAGGCGATCAAGCTGGTCGAAGGCGGCCTGGCGGCGCTGTGCGACGAGACCTGGCTCGTGACGTGCGCTCGCGGCGAGCAGCGGGCGCGCCTTGCCGGGCGCGGGGTTGCCCGCGATGACGCCGCGCGCCGGATCGCGGCCCAGACAGACATGACCGAGCGCCTTGCCCCGATGGTCACCCGCGTCCTCGACACGAGCGGTGATCCCGCCGCCGCCGAGGCGCGCGCCGCGGAGGCCTACGCGGCCGCGCTCGACGCCCAGCCGGGCGCGCCGGCGGGCTGACGGAGAGTCGCGGCGCTCGAATTCGGCGCCGCACCTGAGCTAGAACGGGCGTTCTGAATAGCCGGCCTCGTGCTATCGTTCCGGGATGCCGGAGTTCGAGCTCGTCGCCCCGTTCCAGCCGACCGGGGACCAGCCGCAGGCGATCGAGAAGCTCGCCGACGGGCTGGCCCAGGGCCTCCGCCACCAGACGCTCCTGGGCGTGACCGGAAGCGGGAAGACCCACACCGTTGCCAGGGTCATCGAACGAATCCAGCGCCCCACGCTCGTGCTGGCCCACAACAAGACGCTGGCGGCCCAGCTGTACGCGGAGTTCCGGGACTTCTTCCCGAACAACGCGGTCGAGTACTTCGTGAGCTACTTCGACTACTACCAGCCGGAGGCGTACCTGCCGCGCTCCGACACCTACATCGAGAAGGACTCCAGCCGGAACGAGGAGATCGACAAGCTCCGCCACGCGGCCACGAAGGCGCTCTTCGAGCGTCGCGACGTGATCATCGTGGCGTCGGTCAGCTGCATCTACGGCCTGGGCGCCCCGGTCGACTACGGCGCCACGGTGCTCCGGCTGAAGGTGGGCGGGCGCTACCGGCGGGACGCGGTCCTGCGCCACCTCGTGGACCTCCAGTACCAGCGCAACGACCAGGCGCTCCAGCGCTCGCGGTTCCGCGTCCGGGGCGACACGCTGGAGCTGGTCCCCTCGTCGGAGGACCGCCTCGTGCGGGTCGAGTTCTTCGGCGACGAGATCGAGCGGATCACGGAGCTGGACCCGCTGACCGGCGAGCTGATCGCCGAACGGACCGAGCTGAACGTCTACCCCGCGACGCACTACGTCACGCCGGCCGACAAGCTCCAGCTCGCGATGGGCACGATCGCCGCCGAGCTGGAGGAGCGGCTGGCGGGCCTGGAGGCCGAGGGCCGGGCGCTCGAGGCGGCGCGGCTTCGCCAGCGGACGACCTTCGACCTCGAGATGATGCGCGAGCTCGGCTACTGCAGCGGGATCGAGAACTACTCCCGCCACCTCTCGGGCCGCGAGCCCGGCAGCCGGCCCTGGACGCTCCTGGACTACTTCCCGCCGGACTGGCTCCTGGTGGTGGACGAGTCCCACATGTCGATCCCGCAGGTGGTGGGCATGTACAAGAACGACCGGACGCGCAAGGAGATCCTGGTCGACTTCGGGTTCCGCCTGCCGTCGGCGCTCGACAACCGCCCGCTCACCTTCGAGGAGTTCGAGGCGACGATCAACCAGGCAATCTTCGTGTCCGCGACGCCGGGCCCCTACGAGCTGGAGAAGAGCCAGCGGATCGTCGAGCAGCTGGTCCGGCCCACCGGCATCGTGGATCCGGGCGTCACGATCCGCCCGACCGAGGGCCAGATCGACGACCTCCTGGAGCGGATCCGCGAGCGCGTGGAGCGCGGCGAACGGGCGATCGTCACGACGTTGACGAAGCGCCTGGCGGAGGACCTTACGGACTACCTCCGCGAGCTCGGGGTGAAGGTCCAGTACCTCCACAGCGAGGTGGACACGCTGGACCGGATCCAGATCCTGCGCGACCTGCGGCTGGGAGTCCACGACGTGATCGTCGGGATCAACCTGCTGCGCGAGGGGATCGACCTGCCGGAGGTCACCCTCGTCGCGATTCTCGACGCCGACAAGGAGGGATTCCTGCGCAGCGCGTGGTCGCTGATCCAGATGATCGGCCGGGCCGCCCGCAACACGGGCGGCGAGGTCGTGATGTACGCGGACCGGGTCACCGAGTCGATGCGCGTCGCGATCGACGAGACGGACCGGCGGCGCGCGGTGCAGGAGCGCTACAACATCGAGCACGGGATCACGCCGATCACGATCGTCCGGGAGATCCACGACCTCAACGACCGCCTGCGCGTCGCAGCCGAGTCGAGCGGCGAGTACGAGGCCGGCGGCCGCGGGCACGAGCTGGAGGGCAGGACTCGGCGCCAGGTCGAGGAGCTGGTCGGACGCCTCGAGGCGGAGATGCGGAACGCGGCGAAGAACCTTGAGTTCGAGCGGGCGGCAACCCTGCGCGACCAGGTCCAGGAGATCCGGCTGCGCGTGCTGGCGGAGGACGCGTCGATCAGCGTCGGACGCGCCGCCGAACGAGCGGGGTCGGGCGCCACGGCGGACGGCCTGCCCGGGCCCGGGCACGGCATCCCCCCGGGTCGTCCGGGTCGTCCCGGGTCACGGCGCGGGGCGGGCGCCTCCGGAACCGCTGCCGGGCCCGCGCTCGAGGTCACGACGGTTCGCGTCCTCGAGGCGGGCGAGGAACCCGGCACGGGGGAACCCGGCACGGAGGAGGGGACCGCGTCGGACTGGCTGCCCGGCCTTCGCGACGAGCATGACGACGCCGATGGCGGCGGCTGGCAGGCCCGCTGGCTGGACCGGCCCACCTGGGACCACACGGTCACCCCGAACGTCCGCCACCGGAGCGGCCGCCGCTCGCCGCGCCGATGAGCCTCGCCGCAGGTCCCGCGTGACCGGGCACCGCCGGCGCGCGCGGGCACTGCCGGTGCGCCTGCCCGATGAATAGAACAGGCGTGCGGTAGCCACGGAATCCGGTACACTGCGGGCGCAATGCCGTCTGATCAGCTCATCGTCCGTGGCGCCCGCGAGCACAACCTGAAGAACATCACGGTCAGCATCCCGCGGGACCGGCTGGTCGTGATCACGGGGCTGTCCGGCTCGGGCAAGAGCAGCCTCGCGTTCGACACGATCTACGCCGAGGGCCAGCGCCGCTACGTCGAGAGCCTCTCGGCGTACGCGCGCCAGTTCCTGGGCCAGATGGAGAAGCCGGACGTCGACCAGATCGACGGGTTGTCGCCGGCGATCTCGATCGACCAGAAGGGCGCCAGCAAGAACCCGCGCTCGACGGTGGGCACGGTGACCGAGATCTACGATCATCTGCGCCTCCTGTTCGCCCGTGTCGGGCACCCGCACTGCCCGGCCTGCGGGCGCGAGATCGAGCGCCAGACCGTCCAGCAGATCGTCGACCAGGTCTACGCGCTGCCCGAGGAGAGCCGCCTCCTCGTGCTGGGCCCGCTCATCAAGGACCGCAAGACGGAGGGCGATCGCGTTTTCGAAGCGGCCCGTAAGCAGGGCTTCGTGCGGGTGCGGGTGGACGGCGAACAGCTGGATCTCGCCGACGTGACGAGCCTCGACAAGTACAAGCGCCACACGATCGAGGTCGTCGTGGACCGGTTCGTCGTGCGGCGCGCGGAATCCCCGGGCGAGGCGCCGCCGGACGCTGCCCGGCTCGCCGACTCCATCGAGACGGCGCTCCGGCTGGGCGAGGGCGTGGTCGTGATCGCGCCGGCAGCCCGCGACGGGGAGGCCCCGGCCTTCGAGGAGCACCGCTACAGCGAGCGCTACTCGTGCCCCTACGACGGCACGACGATCGACGAGCTGGAGCCGCGCTCCTTCTCGTTCAACTCGCCGCATGGCGCGTGCCCGACCTGTACCGGTATCGGGACGCAGCTCGTGATCGACCCCGACCTCGTGATCCCGGACCGGGATCGGAGCATCGCGGACGGCGCCCTGGTGCCATGGTCCCGGATGCCGATCGACGCGGGCTGGCGGATGAAGATCCTCGAGGCGATCTTCGCCGCGCATGGCTGGGATCCCAGGGTGCCGGTCCGCGATCTCCCGCCGGAGGCGGTCGAACACGTCCTCAACTCCGCCAAGGAGGAGAAGGTCGTGATCGCCTACAAGCACGAGCGGGGCGAGAACACCTACACCGCGACGTTCGAGGGCATCGTCACGAACCTCGAGCGGCGCTACCGCGAGACGGACTCCGAGTACATCAGGACCGAGCTCGAGAGGTACATGGTCGCCCGCCCGTGCCCGACCTGCGGCGGCAAGCGGCTCCGGCCGGAGGCACTCGGCGTGACGATCCAGGGGCAGAGCATCTGGGACATCTCCACGCTGACCGTGACGGAGGCGCTCGGCTGGGTCGAGGCCCTGCCGGACCGGATCACGGACCGCGAACGCGCGATCGCCCGGATGGTCCTGAAGGAGATCACCGCCCGGCTCGGCTTCCTGGCCGACGTCGGCCTCGACTACCTCACGGTGGACCGGACGTCGGCCACGCTCTCGGGAGGGGAGGCGCAGCGGATCCGGCTCGCCACCCAGATCGGCAGCTCGCTTGTCGGCGTGCTTTACATCCTCGACGAGCCCTCGATCGGCCTGCACCAGCGCGACAACGCGAAGCTGATCGCCACGCTGACGCGCCTGCGGGACCTTGGGAACACCGTGCTGGTCGTCGAGCACGACGAGGAGACGATCCGAACTGCGGACTGGGTCGTCGACATCGGCCCGGGGGCCGGCGAGCACGGCGGCGAGGTTGTCGCGTCCGGCCCGCTGGAGGCGTTGCTCGGCGAGCCCAGGTCCATCACCGGAGCCTTCCTGCGGGGGGAGCGATCCGTGCCGATCCCGCGGGCCCGCCGGCCCGGCTCCGGACAGGCGATCGTCGTGGCGGGTGCGCGCGAGCACAACCTGCGCGGCATCGACGTCGCGTTCCCGCTGGGCCGATTCGTGGCTGTGACGGGCGTCTCAGGCTCAGGGAAGAGCACGCTCGTGACGGAGATCCTGTACCGGGCGCTCGCCCGCGAGCTCAACGGAAGCCGCGAGGTGCCCGGCGCCCACGATGGGCTGCAGGGCGCGCACCTGGTCGACAAGATCATCGAGATCGACCAGAGCCCGATCGGGCGGACCCCGCGCTCCAACCCGGCCACCTACACCGGGCTCTTCACGCCGATGCGCGAGCTGTTCGCGGGCGTCCCCGAGTCGCGGGTGCGCGGCTACGGGCCCGGACGCTTCAGCTTCAACGTGAAGGGCGGCCGCTGCGAGAACTGCAAGGGCGACGGGATCCTCAAGATCGAGATGCAGTTCCTGCCCGACGTGTACGTCCCCTGCGAGGTCTGCAAGGGCAAGCGCTACAACCGCGAGGCGCTGGAGATCCACTACAAGGGGCACTCCATCGCCGACGTCCTGGAGATGACGATCGCCGAGGGGCTGGAGCTCTTCAGCGCGGTTCCCAAGATCGAGGCCAAGCTCCGCACGCTCGTGGAAGTAGGCCTGGGCTACGTCCACCTCGGCCAGCCGGCCACCACGCTCTCCGGCGGCGAGGCGCAGCGCGTGAAGCTGGCCGCCGAGCTCAGCCGGCGGGCGACCGGTAGGACGCTTTACGTCCTGGACGAACCGACGACCGGGCTCCACTTCGCGGACGTCGAGAAGCTCCTCCAGGTGCTCCACCGGCTCGTGGACACGGGCAACACGGTGCTCGTGATCGAGCACAACCTGGACGTCATCAAGACCGCCGACTGGGTGATCGACCTCGGCCCCGGAGGCGGCACCCGGGGCGGCCTCGTGATCGGCGAGGGGACGCCGGAGGCGATCGCGGCGATCCCCGGCTCGGCGACGGGCGAGTACCTCGCCCGGGTCCTGCGGGGCGAGCCGCTGGTGCCGCTGTCGGACCTCACGTTCGCGGACGAGGTCGGACGGGGAGCGCCGACAGCACGCGCCGGATCCCGGCCCGCGGGCCCGTCGCCGCGTCCCCGGAAGCGGGCCGCCGCCACGGCCGCGCGGGCCGACTGACCGTCGCCCCGCCGGGACG
>JARLHH010000203.1 GCA_031292335.1 Candidatus Limnocylindrales bacterium
ACGAGCGCGAGGCCCCAGGCCAACGCCCTGCGCGACATCATCCAACCCTGCCTGCCCGGCGGCGCGCACTTCGCCCGAACGACCACCGCGCCCCCAACGATACCCGCCGACGGCCTGCCGGCTGTCGCGTGGGCGTAGGCTGGTCCGCGATGCACCTGCCCCGGCCCGAGCGTTGGCGCGCCTTCTCCTCGTCCCGGTACCGACCCTTCCAGGCGATCGCCGTCGGCCAGGCGTTCACGGCGTCGTACGCGTCGGATGCGCTCTTCGTGCCGCTGCTGCTGCGGCTGGGCGCGCCGGCGGCGCTCGTTGTCGTGGTCGGCGCGGCGCCCGTCGGCGGCGCAGCGCTCCAGGCCCTGGCACCCCAGATCCTGCGGCGGCTCGGGGGCAACCTGCGCGGACTCACCCAGGGGCTCGCCCTGGCCGAGCTGCGCGGGTTTGTCCTCGCCGCGATCGTGGCCGGGGTCGCCGCCGGCGTCGTGGGCGAGCTCGCGGGAATCGCCCTGGTCTCGATCACGGTGGCGCTGGGCCAGACCGCCGGCGTCCTGTCGGCCTCCAACATCACCCTGTGGACGGCCGTCGTGCTGCCCGACGCCGAGCGCCGCCTCGTCGGGCCACGGATGGGCGCGCTGACGATGGCGCTCTCGACTGTCCTGCTCCTGCCCGCCGGCGTCGTCCTCGACGCCGGCACCCGGGCGATCGGCCTGTGGGCCTACGTCGGCTTCTACGTCGTCGGCGGCGTCGCGTCCCTGCTGACGCCCATGGCGGTCGCCCGGCTCCCCCGTCCGGGGCGCGTGCTCGTCGCCCGGGAGGCGCCCGGAGGAGCGGAGGTGCCGCCGGGGTTCCGCCGCTTCAGCGAGGCCAGCGTGGTTGCCTCGGTCGGCATGGGGCTCCTGCCCGCCCTGTCGCTGTACGCCCTGAACGTGCTCGGGATGTCCGCCGGCTTCGCGGTCGCACTCTCCGGCGTCGGCGCGGCCGGCGCGCTCGCCGGATCCCTCGCGGCCGGATCGTTCCTCTTCGGCGGCTCGTCGAGCCGCGTGCTGCGTGCCAGCTTCGTCGTGCGCGCGGTCGCGGCCGTGGCCTGCGCGGCGGCCATCCCCGCGAACCCCCTGGCGCCGGCGTTCCTGCTCGTCGGGTCGGCGCTCTTCAACGGCGGCGGCAATGCCGGCGTCCTCGCGACCAACGAGCGCCTCTACCGGCTCGTCCCGGCGCAGGCCCGGGTCCACTACCAGAGCCGCTTCGTGGGAGCGACCGCGGCTGCGGCGGGCGCCGGTTCCGGCATCGCCGCCGTCGCGCTCGCGCTGGCGCCCCCCGCGGCCTGGGCCGTTTACACGGCGCTGTACGCGGGGTCGGCGGTCAGCCGCCTGGTCGCGACGATCCGGACAGAGGTCTCCGCGTCGTGGAGCAGCCCGTCGTCCGTGCCCATCGAGGTCCCGTCCCGGGACGACCACGAGGGCTGACGTCCCGGTCCCGACCTCGAAGAGAGGCGGTTGACCGGTCCTCATGGCGGCTCTACCATTCCGTCCGCCCTGGCGCTCGCACGATACCCAGGATTACCCAGATTCTTCGCCTGGGCAGGAGTCGATGAGTCGCATGTCCCCCGTCCGCAGTCCCGCACCCGACGCAGCGTGGCTCGCCCTGGGAGCTGCCAGCCGGCTGGTGGGCGTGGATCCCGACACGCTCCGGCGGTGGGCCGACGACGGCCGCGTGGAGGTCTTCCACACGCCGGGGGGTCACCGTCGGTTCCGACGCCGGTCGCTGGAGCGGCTGGTCCGCACGGGCGGCCACGGCCGCGCGACGCTGGCCGGGCTCGGCGTCACGCCGGACCGTCTCGCGGCGGCGTATCGGCGCCGCTATGTGCGACACCGGGCGGGGGTGCCGGATCCGCGCGCGTTCGTCTCGCCCGACGAGCGCGAGGTCTTCCGCGTGGAGGGGCGGCAGCTCGTCGAGGCGCTCCTGCTGCACCTCGATGCGGTGGATGCGCCCGCCGGAGCCGCCGCGCTTGACGAGGCGACGGGCCTGGTCTCGGCGCTCGGCCGCCGCCTGGCGGCGTCCGCCACGAGCCTCACCGACGCCGTCGCCCTGTTCGTGGCCGCCCGCCAGCCATTCCTGGCCGAGGTGGGGGCCCTGGCGCGGCGCCGCGCGATGGATCCCGAGCAGCTGGGCCGGCTCTACGAGGAGGCGTCGAGCCTGCTCGACCGCCTCCTTCTCGACTTCATCGATGGTCACCGTGGAACGCCTGAGGAGCCCCAGTGAACTTCAACGTCGTCCTGCCGTTTCTCTCGTCGACGCTGTCCCTCGTCTTCTTCCTGTTCCTCGTCGACCAGTGGCGAGACCGGCGCAAGCCCTACCAGGCGATCTGGGCGGCCGGGATGCTCTGGTACGCGCTGAGCGCGGGGACCGAGTGGATCGGCGGCGCGTTCGGCTGGTCGGAGCCCCTCTACCGGACCTGGTACCTGATCGGGGCGATCTGGGTGGCGGGCTGGCTCGGCCTCGGCACCGTCTACCTCCTGGGGCGGACGCGCTTCGGCTACGCCTTCGCGTTCAGCCTCTTCCTGGCCGGCCTGTTCACGTTCCTGACCCAGGCGAAGTACGACTATCCCCGGAGCGGGATCGCGCCGCTCCTGTACTTCCTTGTGGCCATGCTCCTGGCCGCCGGTGTGGTGATCTTGTCGTACCGGCGGAGCGCGCGCTGGCCGGCGCTGGCGGCCGCGGCGATCGTCGGCGGGAGCGTCGTCTCGGCCGTCATGGTGGCGACGGTGACGCTCGCGTCGCCGGGCTGGGTGGTGGACCCCGTGACGCACATCCCGACCGGTGACCTGTTCCCCGGCTACATCCGGCTGCTCACGCCGTTCTTCAATATCACCGGGGCGTTCGCCCTCTCGCTGGGAGCGATCTACAGCGCCTACGTGTTCATGCCGAAACGACGCCTGGTGCGATACGAGATTCGCCGCGACCGGGGTGCCGGCTCGTTCGCGCGCAACCTGCTGCTTGCCCCGGTCGCGATCACGGTCAACCTCGTCGCCTCCCTGCCCGGCACCTTCCGGGCCCTGTTCGCGGGGAGACTCAACAGCCGCGTCCCCGCGACGATCCTGATCGCTGTCGGGGGCATGATCCCGGCCATCACGAGCGGCATGGAACGGTTCGGCGCCACCAGCGGCTTCTTCGTCGGTGAGCTGCTCGGGGTCGTCTTCCTGTTCGCCGGATTCCTCGTCTCGATCGAGGTCTTCCGGGAGGTTCGCGTGCCGTTCACCGCGGTCGTACTCTGGCACCGGCGGGCCGAGGAAGCTTCGTAGGGTTCCGATCCGCGGCGCCACCCGCGAGCGGCAACCACGGCCGATTCGGTCGAGTGGTGGTAGCCTCGGCCGGCCATGGCCGCACCCGACGTCACCCCGATCCAGATCCCCGACGAGTTCATCGTCTGGGCCGGCAGCGACCTGCACGGGCAGCTCGGCGCCGTCGACCGCCTGCTCTGCGCTGCCGGCCTGAGCGACGGCGGGGACCGGTGGATCGCGCCTCCCGCAACGGCGCTCGTGGTGACCGGCGACGTGGTGGACCGCGGCCCCGATTCGCTGGGGCTCGTCCGGCGTCTCGCCTCGCTCCGCGCGCAGGCCGCGGCCGCCGGCGGCCTGGTTGCGATCCTGGAGGGCAACCACGAGGCGCAGGTGCTGGGCGGCATTGGGGGCGAGCCCGAGATCTTTCGGGCGTTCTTGGCGTTCGGCGGCGGGGCGACGCTGTTGTCCGCCGGGCTGCGCCCCGACGAGTGGAAAGGCCGGTCGCCCGCCGAGATCGCCGCCCGCGTGGACGAGCTGGCCCCCGATCTCGTGCCCACCCTCTGGACGTTCGCGCCGTACGCGCGCTGGGGTGACGTGCTCTTCGTGCATGGCGGCCCCGTGCCGTACCAGGACCTCGGCCGGTTCGAGCGGAGCGCGGACCGGCTCTGGATCCGCGACGAGTTCTTCGCCTCGCCGGACTCCTTCCCGGAGGCGGAGGCCTGGGCAGCCTACCGAATGGCGGGGATCGGCCGGGTCGTCTACGGCCACACGCCGGTCGAGCGGCCCACCCTGGGCCACGGCGGACGCACGCTCAACCTCGACACCTGGCGGGGCCGGCAGGTCACGCTCGCCCGGCTCGAACCGGGGCGCGCCTTGGGAGACGCCGTCTTCCTGGCGGAGCCGGCCGAGCCGCGCGCGATTGCCGACCAGCCGGTCTCGCCCGACGAGATCCGGCGGTTCGATGCCGGCCTCCCGGCGGTGGTCGACGCCTGGGTACCGCAGCACCGTACGACATCCTTCGGAGAGCGCTGACCGCGTCGGGGAGCGGGTGCCACCCGGCCCCGGCGGACGATCCGGGCTATCCAAGCGGCGCTCGATGGTCCAGACTCCTGCGCACGAGAGGAGGCACGGCGCCTCCCGGCTCCCACCGCGCGGCGTCCCCCCGGCCCAACGGGCCGTCGCGGAAAGGAGAACTCGATGCAGGCTCAGGGCCTCTTTGCGGCCAGCGTCCTCCGCCAGCCGTCGGCATCCGCGCGCTGCACCTGCGAGCACTGGGTGCATTGCGACTGCGACTGCCACGATCGGCGTTGCGATCCGTCCCAGAGCACGTGCGACGTCGCGTTTCTGCCCGACGACGGCGGCCTCGCGGCGTGGGGCTGCCCCGGCTGCACGCCCGGCGACGGGGCTCCCCATTATCTCGGCTGCGAGCTGATGGGCTGGAACGTGCCGCTGCGCCGGGGGTTCGCGGGAGCCTCGTAGGCGGCGGGAGCCTCGATCGCGGGCGAGGCGACGACCGGCGTCAAGCCGGGAGAAGCGCCTCCCCGTGCATCAGGTAGCGGTCCACGCCGCGGGCGGCGCTGCGTCCCTCCTTGATCGCCCACACCACCAGGGACTGGCCGCGAGCGCAGTCGCCGGCCGCGAAGACGCCGGGCACGCTGGTCATCTTGTCCTCGCCGGTCCGGACCACGCCGCGCGGGTCCAGGTCACACCCGAACGCCTTGGGCA
>JARLHH010000204.1 GCA_031292335.1 Candidatus Limnocylindrales bacterium
CCAGCCCGGCGGCGGCGAGCCCCGGCTGCGTGGCGGCGGGCTCCGGCTCCGCGGCTGCCGGCGCGACGGGGACGCCCACGGCGGGCTCGTTCAGCAGCTCGGTGAACGCGGTCTCGTCCAACCGGTCGAAGTCGGGCGCCTCGGGCATCTGCTGGGCGCGCGCGGCCAGGACGGTCAGGTCCGTCTCGGCGAGGAGCTCGTCGAAGAAGGCCGCCATCTCCGTCTCGAACGAGGCGATCTGGGCCTCGATCCGGGCGACATCGCGCTCGACCAGCGCCGAGTGACGGGCCAGCTGTTCGTCCAGCTGGCCGCGCCGCCCGCTGACGCGGGTCTCGGTCTCCTCCCGGATCCTTGCGATCTCGGCCTTCGACCAGTCCTTGATGCTGGCGATGTCTCCCTCCGCGCGCCGGCGGAGCGCCTCGGTGTCGGCGGCCGAGCGTCCCTGGATCTGCTCGACATAGGCGGCGCCGTCGACCCGGAACTGCTCCAGGGTCGCGACTCGCGCCTGCTCCGCGGCGGCCTGCATCGCATGCGTCATGTCGAGGAGGAACTTGGTGGGCCGCCGGCCGGGTGCGTCGGCCGGTGCCGCCGCGGAGGTCGGCGGCGGGGTGGGGGCTGCGGCGGGCGCATCGTCGGTCACGGCGGTCTCGCCCTTCGCCGCGTTCGCGACATCGGTCGGCGCGCCCGCGTCGAGGCCGTCGTCGGGCGTCGCCCCGGGGATGGCATCGACCACCGTTGCCGCCCCGGTCTCGTCTTCGGATTCGTCGTGGGACAGGGCCCGATCCGCGCTCCAGGGGAGCCGGAAGACGGGTCGCGATTCGGTCGTCGCCATGCTGGGCGGTCCCCTCTTTGGTCACGTGCTCGGGGCGGTTCTCGTCACCGCAATGCGGATGCTAGGGGCGGGGGGCGGTGCGGTGGAGTTGACTAGTGGTACCCCCTGGCACCGACGGTGGTACCCCCGGGGTCCCGGTCGTTGCGGCCAGGCACCGCACCGGTGCGCGAACGCCCCGGCGTAGACCGCCCCGGCGCGGGCCGCCACGCGACAGGACCGCTACGATGGCGGCAGCATGAGCACCACGCCGGATCCACGCCTGCAGGGCCACGCCGGGCCGCCGCGCGACCGGCTGGGCCGCCTTCCGCGCGACCTGCGGATCTCGGTGACGGACCGCTGCAACTTCCGTTGCACCTACTGCATGCCCGCGGAGATCTTCGGCCGCGACTTTGCGTTCCTGCCCCGATCGGAGATCCTGCGCTACGAGGAGATCACGCGGCTGGCCGGCATCTTCGTCCGTCTCGGCGTGGAGAAGCTCCGAATCACGGGGGGCGAGCCCACGGTGCGCCGGGACCTGCCGGACCTGGTGCGCCAGCTCGCCTCGATCGAGGGCGTGCGCGACCTCACCCTCACCACCAATGGATCGGCGCTGCGGACGCTGGCCGCCCCGCTCGCCGACGCCGGCCTGCACCGGGTCACGGTCAGCCTCGATTCCCTCGACGACGCGGTCTTCCGGGCCATGAGCGGCATCGACATGCCCCTGGCCCGGGTGCTCGACGGGATCGCGGCCGCCCGTGCCGCCGGCCTGGCCCCGGTCAAGATCAACATGGTGGTCAGGCGCGGCGTCAACGAGGCCTCGATCGTCCCGATGGCGCGCTGGGCACGCGACGCGGGCTTCATCCTGCGCTACATCGAGTACATGGACGTCGGGACGGCGAACGGCTGGCGGCTGGACGACGTGGTGCCGGGCGCCGAGATCATCGCGCTCGTCGATGCGGCCTTCCCGCTCGAGGACCTGCAGCCGAACTATGCAGGCGAGGTCGCCAATCGCTTCCGCTACCTGGACGGCGCGGGTGAGATCGGCGTCATCGCGTCGGTGACCGCGCCGTTCTGTGGTGCCTGTTCGCGCGCACGGCTCTCGGCCGAGGGCGAGCTGTTCACCTGCCTCTTCGCGGCGCACGGGACCGACCTGCGGGCGCCGCTCCGGTCGGGTGTCGACGACGCGGGCCTGGAGGCCCGGATCCGGGCCGCCTGGGGTGCCCGCGACGATCGCTACTCTGAGCTCCGCAGCGCCAGCACCGTGAACCTTCCGCGCGTCGAGATGTTCGCGATCGGCGGCTGAGCGCCTCCTGGTGGACCCGCATGCCGCGGCGCCGATCGCCGCCCTCTGGCGCCGAAGCGCCGCCTACCTCGTCGATTCGTTCATCGTCGGCCTCGTCTACCTCGTCGTCGGCACGCTCTTCGACACGCTGTTCGGGCCGCTCGTCGAGACGACGCCGGATGGCACCGCGCTCGTCGTGGTCGCGGTCGAGCCGCTCCGGGTCGCCCTGGAGCTCGCCGTCACGCTCGCCATCGACGGGCTCTACTTCGCCGGCTCGTGGGGCCGCTGGGGCGCCTCGCCGGCGCAGCGCGTGCTCCGGGTCCGGGTCCAGGTAGCGCAGGGTGTCGCGCAAACCCTCTCGCGCGATTCACTGTCGGTCGAGGCCGCCTGGCGGCGCTGGGCGATCCTCGCGGTCGGACCGATCGCGCTCGGCTCGCTTGCCGCGAGCGGGGCGCTGGACATCGACCTCCTTGTCGTGCTGAACGGGACCTGGTTCCTGGTCCTCCTCGTCTCGACGGTGGTGGATCCGCTGCGCCGGGGGCTCCACGACCGGGTTGCGGGGACGGTCGTCGTCGCGGTCCCGGCGCGGCGCGCCTGAGGCCGCGCGGTCGTCCACAGGCTGTCCACACGACCGCCCAAACGGTGGATGCCGCAGCCCGGGCCGCGCCGAATCTCGTGGATAACCGGGTTGTCGCGGCCGCCCCGGCGCGCGATGATGTCCCTGCCCGGAGGGGCCGCGACAGCCGAAGACCTGGCGATTGCATCAACGGGTCCCGGCGAGGTGATCGGGAGCAATCCCGGTTGCTCTCCCTCCCAGGACGCACCGCGATTGCATCAAGGCTGCTTCCTCGGATGCGGTTCCTCTGGGCGCTTTCGTGCCCTGTTCGGCCTGCTGCCGGCGCGGCGTCAGGTCGGCGGGTCCAGGTTCTCCCGGTCGGTCAGGGGATCGGCCGCCGGCGTGGCGCACAGGTAGTAGCGCAGCCGCGTCCGCCCCGTGTTCACGATCGCGTGGGGAAGACCCATTTCCATCCGGACGCCCTTGAGCGGTTCGAGCATCTCTTCCAGCGACCCGATCCGGACCATCCCACGGCCCTCGAGGACGACGACCACGTGCTCCGACGCGAGGTGCCGGTGCCAGCCGGTGGTGGCGCCCGGGTCCAGCTCGATCTCGGCGACGCTGAAGCTCCGGGTCCCGAAATCGCCGGGCTCGACGAGGACCCGATGCCGGAGGCCGGGCCCTGTGATCTCGCGAGCCCGTTCGCGGCGCCTGACTGGTTCGTCCGATCGTGTTCGCCACCAGGGCTGGTCGTCCACGGGGCGGTCCGGGCCGACCTCGACGGACGCGACCAGCGCGAGCGCGTCGATCGCCCCGTCGTTGCGCACGACATGCTCGTCGAACGGGGCCTGGTACAGGACGTCCCCGGCGCGCACGAGCACCCGGCGGCTCAGGCCCGGGCCGTGCTCGAAGGCCACCTCGCCCGCCGCCAGGTAGACGACCGTCTCCATCCCGGTGCGCTCCGACTCGACCTGCGCTCCCGGCGAGATGCGGTCGAACCGGAGGTGGATCGCCATGCCGGGTCGGGCGTCCATGCGGGCCGGGTCAGGCGTCGATGACGGGCAGGTCGCGGCCGCCCGCCCGCGCCGTCCGGGCCTTCTCCGCCCAGGCGCCCAGCACGGAGTCCCGGTGCGGGCGGATCGGGCAATGCTCGTCGCGGTTGCCCATCTCGTCGCAGTAGCCGAGCGGAACGCACTTGGGTGCCAGGAAGCTGCCCAGGAACGGGCTCACCGCGAAGACCTCGTGGCGGATCAGCTGGAACAGGCGGCGGATCTCCCACTGCGCCATCGTGCAGAGCCGCAGGCCGGACATGTGGATGAGCGCCCGCAGGTTGGCCGTCATGACCAGGTTGGTGCGGGTCGCGTTGGGGAACACGAAGCGGGCGTCCTCGCCCGGGATCCCCGCCGCCACGAGGTCGCCGTACAGCTCCAGCGCGCTGCGGACCTGCGCCTCGTACCGCGCGCGAAGGTCGGGGTCCGCCTCGGCGAGCGTTCCGGGCAGCATGGTGGCGGCCCGCGTGAACTTCACGTAGCGCTGGCTCTGCTGGTCGAAGGCCACGCCGGCGCGGTGGCGGACCAGCTGGTGGGAGAGCGTCCGGCTGACGCCGCTGATCCCAAAGGTGAAGACCACGTGCTCGATGGTGCTGCCATGTCCGGACTCGATCACGCCGCTGATCAGCCGTTGCATCTTCGCGCGATCGATCTCGCCCGCCTCCGCGCGCCGGAAGATCTCCGCCGGCTCGAGCTCCGAGTAGCACGTCCGGCAGGCCGTGTAGATGAGCGGCACGTAGTAGCGGTCCACGATCTCCCGGGACGGGAAGAGCAGGCTCGCCGTCATGCCCAGCTCGCGGCGACCCGGGTTGCGGGGAATGCCCGACTTCTCGTGCGCGGGTGAAGGCTCGGCCATGGGTTGGAGGATAGCCGGTCGGGATCGGGTCGGGCGGACCACTGGGGCGGACGCCGGGCAGCCCGCCTGGCGGCCCGGTGGCGGACAGCAGCCCGACCGTCTGCCACTCCTGCCCGATCAGGGGCGCGCAGGCGCACCGCTGCGGCCCGGCCGTGGCTCGGCATCGTGGAACCACCGCCACACGAGGAACGTGCCGATCGTGTACAGGATGATGATCGTCACGAAGTTGACCGCGTACCCGGCGGTGAAGCCGAGGGTCGCCTGCAGGAGGCTGTACCACGGCCCCGCGATCACCCAGCCGAGCGACCAGGCGAGGCTGGCGGCGGCGGCGTAGGTGGCGCGCTCGCCCGGCCGGAGCCGTTCCATCGCGAACGCGTTGAAGATCGGGTTGCCGGCGTTCATGAGCGAGTTGCGGATCGCCATCGCCCCGATCACGGTCCACAGGATGGGGCTGAAGCCGAGCACGGCGAGGAACGGGATGCTCACGCCCTGGACGAGCACGACCGAGCCGATCTTGCCCACCCGCCGCGCCAGGGCCGGCTGGAAGAGGATGGCCAGCGTGGTGCCGAGGCTGGTCAGCGCGAAGACCGCGTTGAGGGAGGCGAGACCCAGCCCGAACTTCCCCTCGATGAACACGTTGAGAAACGGGATCACCTGGCCGGCGCCGAGCGAGATCAGGAAGCCGGGCAGGACCAGGCGCCCGAACGTCGCGCGGTCGGAGATCCGCGGCATGCCGACCCGGATCGTCCCGCGGCGCCGGGCGAGGTCCGGTCGCGCCGCGAGCGGCTCGCCGACCCAGGGGATGCCGGGCCGCCCTTCGAGCGTCCGCCAGTCGCGCCGTCGCGCCCGTGGCCGGTCATCACCCACCGCCCACAGGACGATCGTGGATGCCAAGGCGGCCGCCAGCATCAGGACCAGCAGGACGCGGTAGGCTCGCGGATCGGCGGTCGAAAAGCCGCCCAGGTCGGCGACCGTGGCGGCGATGGCGCCCCCGACCAGCGCCGCCACGACGTTGACCCCCGTGGAGATGGCGCCCTGGAGCGAGAACAGCTCGCTCCGGTGCTCGGCGCGGCTGTGCTCGGTCATGAACGGCGACTGGACCACCGAGAAGGCCTGGTTGGCCGCCCCGATGAGCGCGGCGCAGGCGATCACGGCGATCGAGGACCCGACGAGGAGCAGGCCGACGATCCCGGCCGCCGACACGCCCGTCGCCAGGATGAGCACGAGCCGGCGTCCGATCCGATCGGAGAGCATGCTCGCCGGGAACGCCGCGACCGCCGCGGCCGCCGCGGATGCCGTGCCCACGATCCCGATGAACGCGGTGTCGAAGCCGAGCGCGGTGAGATAGAGGTTGAAGTCGACCCACCAGAGGCTGAGCATGACGCCGTAGACCAGCGTCGCCAGGAGGAAGATGCGGGCGTCCCGCTCGAAGCCGGTGAAGCTCCGCGCGTAGCGGCGCAGCGAGCCGGTCACGCCCCCGGGCCGGGGGTGGCAGGCGCGCGGACGATGAGGCGTGCGATCGGTCGGGCCATGGGCGGATCCCCCGAGGGCGGCGGGGTGCGGGGCGCGGTGCGCCGTCCATCCTAGCCGCCGCGAGATCGGCCCGGCGGTCCGCATGTCAGCCGTTGACGGCTAACGCCGCTCCCCAGTAGCCTGTCCGCGTGGACGGCATCCGGCTCGCGGCGATCGGGGAGCCGGCTGCCGCGCCTGCGTCGGGCCCGGCCGTTCTGGATCACGTCCTGGCCTCCCGCCTCGAGCGCGCCGGCCCGACCGTTCGATGGGGGATCGGCGCCGGCCGCAACGACGCAACGGCCGAGATGCGTGCCAGGCTCGCCCTGCGCCGTGCCCAAGAGGACGCGCTCGCCATCGGCTTCGCGACCGGCGATCCGTGGCGCGACGCCCTGCTGATGGACCTGGGCGTGGCGCTCGGTGCGCTCCTCGACGACCTGACCGTGCGGCAAGCGGAGATCGCTGCCCTGATCCTGGTGGACGGCGCCCGCCAGGTGGACGTGGCCGCATCGCTCGGCGTCAGCCGCGCGACGGTCTCCGTGGCGGTCGCGCGCGGGCGCCTGCGCGCGATCGCCGGCGTTCGGCACGCGATCGAGGAGCTGCTTGCCGGACCACCCCCGGCAGGATCCCGCCGGGGTCCAGCCGGGGTGTCCCCGCCCCGGACGTGATGCTCGCCACGCTGATCGCCGGGTTCGCGGCAGGTTACGGCATCGCGATCCCGGTCGGCGCCGTCGCCGTGCTGATCGTGGAGACCGGGATCCGATCCGGGGGCCGCGCCGCTGCCGCCGCCGGCGCGGGGGCGGCCTCCGCCGACGGGATCTACGCGGCCGTCGCCGCCATCTTCGGCGCCGCGCTCGCGGGCGTGCTGACACCCTGGGATCGCCCCATTCGCGCAGCCGCGGTCGTCGTCCTCGCGGCGCTCGCGCTGCACGGCCTCCGGTCGGTCGCGCGCGACACCGCGGGTGCCGCCGCGCCGTGGTCGGCGCTGTCCGGGCAACGCGATCTCGGGCAGTCCGGCCCGCGTCCGCTGATCGGGACAGCGGGGCGGTCGATGCGGCGGACCTACGCGGCCTTCCTCGGGATCACGCTCCTGAACCCGCTGACGATCGCCTACTTCGCCGCGCTCATCCTCGGGCTCGGCGGGACCGGGACCGACGCGGCCGGGAAGACGGCGTTCGTGGCCGGCGCCTTCCTGGCATCTTTCTCGTGGCAGATGCTGCTTGCCGGCGGGGCCGTCACGCTCCGCCGGCGCCTGTCGCCCCGGCTCCGGCTGGTCGTCGGCATCGCCGGCAACGGGATGGTGCTCGCCTTCGCGGCCGTGATCGCAATCGGCCTGGTCGCCCGCGCCTGACGGCGCCCGCCGGCACGCCGCGCCCTGTCGTCGAGCCGGGATCCGGACGCGCGCTGCCGCGCGGGGCCCCGTCAGGCCCCTTCGTCGTCCCGGAGACGGGCGAACATCACCGCGTCCACGAGGCGATCGCGGAACGGCAGGTAGCGCCGCAGGACGCCTTCCCGCACGAACCCCGAGCGCAGCGCCACGCGGCCCGAGGCCTCGTTGCCCACCAGGGTCAGCAACTCCATCCGCACGAGCCCCGCCTCGAGACCGAACGCCCAGCGAACGATGAGCCTGACGGCGCGGGTCGCGAGACCCCGTCCGCGGGCCTGGGGTGCCAGCCAGTACCCCACCGCCGCCTTGCCCGGCTCGTCCGGGTGCCGATGGACGGCGACCGCGCCCACGAGCTCCCGGCTCGTCGCGTCGGCGATGACGAACGTCGGCTCGCGGCCGCTGGCCCAGCCTGCGCCGGCCGCAGCCAAGAACGCGCGCGCGTCCTCGAGGCCATACGGGACCGGGACCGGGATCCAGCGCGCGATCTCCGGATCGCCACATGCCGCGGCGATCGCGGGGGCGTCCGCGTCCCGCGGGAGCCGCAGGATCACGATCCCGTCGGTCAGCGGCGGCTCCGGTGGTGGGAATGGGCGGAACAGGGGGATGGCCATGGTCCCTAGACTCTACGGCGCAGGAAGCCGCCCGGCGCGGCCCCGGCGGCCGGGTCCCTGCCGCACCGGAGGCGTGCCATGCGGGAGCCCTCGCATCCCTCGGCCGGGACTCGCCGCTACCGGCTCGCCGGGGAACCCACGGGGTTTCCCGTGCGAACCGAGCAGGTGCAGATCCTGATGGACGACGGGGTCCGGCTCGCGGCGACGCTGTACGTGCCGGATGCGCCCGGCCCGTTTTCCGCCGTCCTGGAGTCGATCCCGTACCGCAAGGACGACTGGACGCTGTCGCGCGACTGGCCGCTCCACGGCGCGTTCGCCGCGGCCGGCTACGTCAGCTGCCGGCTCGACGTGCGCGGCACGGGCAGCTCGGAGGGAGTCGCGGCGGGCGAGTACCCGGAGCGCGAGGTCCTCGACAACCTGGCGGTCATCGACTGGCTGGCCACCCGGGACTGGAGCACCGGCAGCGTGGGCATGTTCGGGATCAGCTGGGGCGGCTTCTCGGCGCTCCAGGCTGCCGCCAGGCGGCCGCCTGCGCTCCGCGCGATCATCCCGGTCCACTTCAGCCACGACCGCTACAACCTGGACGTCCACTACGTCGGTGGGACGCTCCACGTCGGCGAGAGCGTGTACTGGCCTGTCGAGATGGTCGGCGAGAACGCGCTGCCGCCCGACCCGGAGCGGTTCGGGCCCGGCTGGCGCGAGGAGTGGCTTCGCCGCCTGGAGGCGACCCCGCAGTGGCCCCTCGACTGGCTGCGCCACCAGCGCCGCGACCCGTTCTGGCGGGCCGCGTCGGTGGGGGAGGACTGGGCTGCGATCGAGGCTCCGGTGCTCGCCATCGGGGGCCTGAACGACGGGTACCGCGATGCCGTGCTCGAGGTGCTGGAGCATGTCCGGGCACCCCGCCGCGGCGTGATCGGGCCGTGGGGGCACGCCTGGCCCCATGACGGCTCCCCGGGGCCGTCGATCGACGGCGTGGGCCTGATGCGCGGCTGGTGGGACCGCTGGCTGAAGGGCGACGCGGGGGGCGGCGCGGACGAGCCGATGCTCTCGCTCTACGTCGTCGACCCGCCCGGCACGGCCGAGTTCCCCGCCGATCTGCCGGGGCGCTGGTGGCACATCGCGCACTGGCCGCCGCCGCACCGGGTGACGCCGCCGCCCGCGCTCTACCTCCAGGGGGACGGCGCGGCCGGTCTCGGCTCGCTGGCCGGTGAGCCCGCCGCGTCCGGCGACGCCTCGGCATCCACCTGGGCCGGCCCGCCCGACGTTGGCCTGGCCGCGCCGTTCTGGTGCGGGTACGGCTACCCGCCGCAAGGTCTGCCTGGCGACCAGCGGGCCGACGACGCGCGGTCGCTGCTGTTCACGTCGCCTCCCCTCGAGCGGCCGGTCCTGGTCGCCGGGATTGCCCGGGCGCGGCTCTGGCTCTCGGCGGATCGCCCCGTCGCGCAGGTCGCCGTGCGCCTCGAGGCCGTGGCCCCGGACGGGCGGTCCGCGCTCATCGCCCGGGCGGTGCGCAACCTGACCCGCCTGGATCCCTCCGCCGAGGCTCCGGTCGCCCTGGTTCCGGGCACGCCCGTCGCGGTGGACCTGCCTCTGTCGGTGGCCGGAGCTCGGATCCCGGCCGGTCATCGCCTGCGGGTGGCGGTCGCCGGAGCGGCGTTCCCGATCGCGTGGCCGACCCCCACGCCCGTCTCGCTCACGCTTCACCACGACCCGGCCTGCCCGTCCGCGCTCCGCCTGCCGACGGCGGCCGGGTGGTCGCCCCAGGCTGGGCCGGACATGGGGGTGCCCGCCTTCGATCCACCGGCCGGCGAGCCCGTCCCCGGGCTTCCCGCGGCGTGGCGGATCGAGCGCGACGGCGTGGCCGGGACGAACTCGCTCGTCTGTGAGTCCGGCGGCGGCGACCGCTTCCCCGAACGTGAGGGGCTCGTGTTCGCGGCCGACGCGCGCTACCGGCTGACGGTGGCGGACTCGTTCGCGGACTGCAGGGCCGCGGGGAGCATCCGCTACCGGCTGGCGTACGCCCATGGCCCGGACATCGTCGCGGATGCCAGCCTCGCCCTCGAGTCGGACCGCGAGGTGCTCCGGCTCCACGTCGCGCTGGCCGTCTCCGAGGACGGCCGGCCGGTCTTCGAACGGGCCTGGGATCTGGCGGTGCCGCGCGACCTCCTCTGACCGCCCACCCGGCCCGCGTCCGCACGCTGGTGCCGTTCATCTAACGACCGGCCGGGGCCTCGCGCGCCGCCCGGCGCAGGCGGTCCATCACCGCCCGGCCGAGCCCCACCTCGGGCACCGGCTCGGCGATGATCCTCGCCAGGCCGGCCTCCTGGAGCGCGTGCAGCGCCTCGAACAGGCGCGCCGCCGCGCCGACGAGGTCGCCGCCCGCCTCGAGGACCTCGGTCGCCGCGAACGGGCCGCCGGCCGTCTCGGCGAGCGCCCGTCCCGCGTCCGATGCGGCGAGGAGGCCGACGCGCTCGCCTGGCTCGACAAGGAAGGCGGACGCCGCGCCCGGGTCGCGCGGATCGGCGATTCGGAGCGGCACCCGCGGCGCATAGTGCGCGCCGGTGCGGCCTGGAGCCAGCTCCGCCGTGCCGGGGGCTCCGTCGACGAGGATCTCCAGGGGGCCGATCTCGGCCTCGATCGCCTCGATCGCGAGACCTCCCGGCCGCAGGAGCGCCGCGCGACCGGCCGCCAGCAGGATCACCGTGGACTCGACGCCCACCGTGCAGGGTCCGCCGTCGAGCACGAGGTCCACCCGCGCGCCCAATCCTGCCACCACGTGCGCCGCCCGCGTCGGGGAGAGGTGCCCGAACCGGTTGGCCGAGGGAGCCGCGAGCGGGACGCCGGCGGCCCGGATGAGCGCCCGCGCCACGGCGTGGTCCGGCACGCGCAGGCCGACGGTGTCCAGCCCGGCCGTGACGATCCCAGGGATGACGGCCCGCTTCCGCAGCACGAGCGTGAGGGGGCCCGGCCAGAAGCGTGCCGCGAGCCGCGCGACCCGTGGATCGCGCGCATCCTCCTCGGTCGCGTACGTCCCGACCGCGGACGCGTCCGCCAGGTGGACGATCAGCGGGTCGAACGCCGGGCGATCCTTCACGGCGAAGATGCGGGCGACGGCGTGGGCGTCGAGCGCGTTGGCCCCGAGGCCGTAGACCGTCTCGGTGGGAAAGACGACCAGGCCACCGGCGCGCAGCCGGTCCGCGGCGATCGCGATCGACGCCGGGTCGTCACCGGGCAGGACGGGGGGCCCGGGGCGGCCACGGCGCCCTGGGGG
>JARLHH010000205.1 GCA_031292335.1 Candidatus Limnocylindrales bacterium
CGGTCGGATGCGCGAACCGCGATCCTGGCCCTGTTCGCCGAGCGCACCACCCGGCCGTGGTCGGCGGCCGAGACGTTCGGCTTCGTGGATCGGGTGGGCCTCCCGCCGAAGGACCTGACCGGCTCACCCGACGCGCGCGCCGCGGTGAGGGCTGGCCGGCCGTGGCGGATCGTGCCGGGGGGGACCTCGATCCGGGCCGGCGCGCACCTCGAGCCGGGCGTGGTCGTCATGCCGCCGTCGTACGTCAACGTCGGCGCCTGGATCGGCGCCGACACCATGATCGACTCGCACGTGCTGGTCGGCTCCTGCGCGCAGGTCGGCGCGCGCGTTCACCTAGCCGCAGGCGTCGTCGTGGGCGGCGTCCTCGAGCCGGCCGGCGCGCGGCCCGTCATCGTCGAGGACGACGCCTTCGTCGGCGCGGGCTGCCTGCTCCTGGACGGCGTGCTGGTGGGGCAAGGCGCCGTCCTGGCAGCGGGCGTCACCCTGACCGGCACGTCGCGCCTCTACGACCTCCCCGGCGAACGCCTCCTCGCCGGGACGCCCCGGGAGCCGCTCCGCGTCCCGCCGGGATCGGTGGTGGTGCCGGGGACGCGCGCGCTTCCGGGCGCGTTCGCGGAGCAGCACGGGCTGGGCACGCTGGTCGCCCTGATCGTGAAGCATCGCGACGCGCGCACCGATGCACGCGTGGCGCTCGAGGAGGCGCTCCGATGACGGCGCCTGACCTGCGCGCCCCGCGGCGAGGCCGTCCGCCCGCCCGCAACGAGATCCTGCAGGGCGGCAGGCTCGGCGGCCTCGAACCCGCGGACCTCGCCGCCCGGTTCGGAACGCCCCTCTACCTCTACGACCTGGACGTCGTGGAGCGCCAGGTCGACACCCTGCGGGCGGCGCTCCCGCCGATCGTCGAGATCGCCTACGCGGTCAAGGCCAACCCGGCGCTCGCCATCGTCGCCCACCTCGGCCGCCTCGGTCTCGGCGCCGACGTGGCCTCGGGCGGCGAGCTCGCAACCGCGCGCGAGGCGGGGATTTCCGCGCAGCGCACCGTCGTCACGGGTCCCGGCAAGCGGGACGCCGAGCTCCGCGAGGCGGTGGCGGCCGGCGTGCGAGCGATCACGCTCGAGTCGCCGGGCGAGCTGGACCGCCTGGACAGGATCGCGGCGGACGCGCGTCGCCGGGTCCCGGTCCTGGTTCGTGCCTCCATCAGCGCCGCGGACGGCCTCGAGCGAGTCCGCCTGGTCGGAGACGATGGGGCGGGCAAGTTCGGGATGGACGAGCCCGACCTGCGGGCGGCGGCTCGCTTCATCGCACGGTCGAGGCACCTGGAGCTGCTCGGCGTCCACCGGTTCGGGGCGTCGAACGTGCTCGACGCGGGGCGCCTGGCGACCCACGTGGGCGAGACCGTCGAGCTGGGCCGGGCCATCGCCGCCCACGCCGCGGTCCCACTCCGGCTGGTGGACGCGGGGGGCGGCCTGGGCATCCCCTACGAGCCGCACGAGGAGTCGCTCGATGTGGGCGGGTTCGGTCGCCGCCTGGCCGCACTCGCCGAGCGGTGGGCCACGACGGCGGGCCTGCGTGAGCTCCGGGTGCTCCTGGAGCCGGGCCGCTTCCTGGTGGGCGCCGCCGGCGCCTATGTCGCGCGGGTCGTCGACCGCAAGCGCGTCGGCGAGGCGGAGGTCGCGATCCTCGACGGCGGTGTCCACCACCTGCTCCGACCCGCACTCGTCGGGCAGGAACACCGCGTGCGGGTCCTCGGCGCCAGGGCCGGGGCGGCTCGCTCGTGGCCGGTCACGGTCGCGGGTCCGCTCTGCTCCGGGCTGGACGTCTTCGCCGCGAATGCGCGGCTGCCGCTCCCGGCTGTCGGGGACCTGGTGGCCGTGCTCGACGCCGGTGCGTACGGGTTCACCGAGTCGATGCCGTTCTTCCTGAGCCATCCGATACCGGCCGAGGTGGCGATCCGCGGTGGACGGGCAGCCCTGATCCGGGAGCGCCGGGAGCCCGCGGACTGGCTCGGCTGGCAGCTGCTCCCGGACTGGCAGCAGGCCGACAACCTGGGAGCGCGCCGACAGGGCGACATCGGGCGGCCGCGCGGCGAACCGGAGGGAGCCGGGGCGGCCGGACGGCCTTCGGGCGGTCTCCCGGTATGATCGCCGCGTGACCGACTTCTACGACATCGATCGCGCCAACGCCCGCCTCCCCGAGCTGCGGGAGGTCCTGGAGCAGCTGCGTTCGCAGCGCCTCGAGCTGATCACGCTGCGGGATCGCCTGGTCGCGGCTCGCCGGCGCACCCAGGCGCCGGGAGAGGGACGCACGCTCGTCGACGAGGCGCTCGGTGAAGCCTCGAGTACCGAGCCGGGATCGGCGACGCCCGATTCCCCTCGCGTCCTCGACGCCCGGATCCGGGCCGTCATCGACCAGATGGAGGCCGCGGTCGCGCGCCTGGACGGATGGAGCGTGCAGCTGCGCGACATCGAGCAGGGTTTGGCGGACTTCCCGGCCCTGGTCAACGGGCGCCAGGTATGGCTGTGCTGGCAGCTCGGCGAGGACGAGATCCACTTCTGGCACGATCTGAGCTCGGGGTTCGGCGGCCGGCGCCCGCTCGTCGAGCTCTCGTGACGGTCCCGCACCCCGGGACGCCCGGCGTCCAGGTGGATTCCCGCGGCGGCGCCGGCGTGCCTTCCGGAGGCCGCGCTTTGACGTCGGCTGGGGGATCGTCCGGGCGCGTCATGGAGCGCGGCCGGTCGAAGGCCTATCGGCCGCTTTCCCCGGAAGTCCGCACCGCGGCCGTGGAACGGGGGCTCGCGGCGTACGCGCGCGGTGCCTGGTACCTCGCCCACGAGGAGCTCGAACCGGCCTGGATGGGCACCGACGACCTGGCGGAGCGGGCCTTGCTGAGCGGCCTCATCAAGCTCGCCGCCGCCTACGTCCACGCGGCGCGGGGAAACGTGCTGGGCGTTCGGACGAATCTCAGGGGAGCTCGTGAACGCCTGCGGACGGCCGCGGCATCCGCAGGCGCGGCAGGCATGGCGCGGGGCGCCCTCGAGGCGGCGGGATGGGTCGACCTGGACGTGCTCCTGGCCGGCCTCGAGGACCGCCTGGCGCGCATCGAGGCGCTCTGCGCGGTGGCGCTTGCAGCTGGCAGCGCTCATGATCCGGCCGGTGGCAGCAGCACCGGAATCGCGCCGACCGTGCCGCCGTCACACGACGTCGCCGGCCCCAGCGGCCGGTTCCGCGGCGCTCCTGTCGCGGTTGCGCCCCTCCCCCTGCCCCGGAAGCCCGGCTGATGGAGCCCGGCGGGGCGCTGCCGACGCTCGGCGTTGTCCATGCCGACGCGGCTCGCACGGCCCCCGACGGGACGCGTGCTCAGACCGCGACGCCGATCCTGCTGGACGTGCGCGAACGCCACGAGTTCGTCGCCGTTCGCGTGCCGGGTGCGCTCCTCTGCCCGACCTCGTCGTTCCTTCTCCGCTTCTCGGAGCTGCCACGCGACCGGCCGATCCACGTCATCTGCCACACGGGCAGCCGCTCGGCTGCCGTGACCTCGTTCCTGCTGCGAAACGGCTGGACGCAGGTCTACAACGTGGCCGGCGGCATGGACGCCTGGGAGCGCGCAGGCCTGGAGGTCCGGCGCGGTCCGCTCGCCCCCGGCGAAGGCGACCCGCCCGACTGAGCGGTGCCTCACCG
>JARLHH010000025.1 GCA_031292335.1 Candidatus Limnocylindrales bacterium
AGCCGCCCGATGAGGATCCCGGCGACCGCGGCCGCCGCCGCGATCGCGAGCGTCTGGACCGTGGTCACCACGACCTTCCGGTGCGTGATCCGGGCACGGCCGACGCCCAGGACCAGGAGCAGCAGCGTCGTCGTGACCAGCGACGCGACGCGGGCGTTGTCCATGTCCAGCAGCGCGAACGGAAGCACCGGCGTGGCGGCCGCGATCAGGTCCGCGATGAACATCCAGGCCGCGTGCGCCCACGGCGACTCACGCGCCTCGCGCCCCAGGCCAAGCTCGAACGCGGCGACGAACTCGAGCAACGCGTCGGGGTTGCGCGCGAGGGCGGCACCGGTCGCCTTCGTCTCCTCGTCGGAGAACCCTGACCGCCGCAGCCGCTCTTCGGCACGCCGCACGAGGGGGGCGCTGTCGCGGCCGATCCGGCGACGCGCATCGGCACGCAGCGCCGCGCTCCGGTCCCGGGTCGAGACGACGTCGAGGTAGGTCCCGGCCATCATCGAGACCGCGCCGGCGGCGGCGCCGGTCGCCCCGGCAAGCAGGACCACGTGCGTATCGCTCGTGCTGGCCGCGACGCCGAAGACGAGCCCGGCGATCGAGACGGCCCCGTCCTCCATCCCGAACGCGACGTCGCCGATCGAGGTCTTGAGGGAGCCGAGGATCCGGGAGACCGGGCCGCGACGGTGCACGACGACCCCCGTCGCCGGGGATCGCCCCGGACCGGGCGGCGCTCCCGTCCCGTCGCCGGCCGCCGGCTCACCACCTGCCCGGCCGGGCCGTGCCATCTGTGTCATCGCCTCCGCCGTTCCTGCGCCACTCGGCGGCGCCTCAGGTCGAAGGGTAGCCGAAGCTGGTCAGGCCACCGGGATTCAGCGCCGCCGCCGGCTTCTGGCCGGGTTCGGAACTTTCGGGTGATGGCAGCGCGCGTACAGCCATGCTGTCCTCTCGTCGCGTGATGAACCGCACTGTTTGGCGCCTCCTGCTCGTGTGCCTCGGGGTCGTGCTGGCCCTGGGCGTCGTCGGCGTGGCGCGACTGGCCGACGAGCCGTGCGGCCCCCTGTCGCGCACGGCGTGTGTCCGCGTGCTCTTCCTGGGCAACAGCTACACGTACGTCAACGACCTGCCGACCGTGTTCCGGGATCTCGCCCGGGCCGGCGGCCGGAACGTCGAGACGGGCATGGTCGCCAACGGCGGCGAGACGCTCGCGCAGCACGCCGCCTCGTCCGACTCGCTCGGCGCGATCCGCGGCTCGCCCTGGCAGTTCGTCGTGCTGCAGGAACAGAGCGAGATCCCCGCGCTCGCGTCGGCCTGGCAGACGCAGATGTTCCCGGCCGCCGAAACGCTGGTTGCCACCATCCGGTCGGTGGCCGCCACGCCGGTCCTGCTCGAGACCTGGGCACACCGGGATGGACTGCCCGACCAGGGTCTCGACTACGCGGCGATGCAGGCTGCCATCACGCAGGGTTACCGGTCGCTCGGCGCCACGCTCGGGGTTGCGGTCGCGCCCGCGGGCGAGGCCTGGCAGAGCGTCCTCCAGGCGAATCCGACGATCGCCCTCTGGCAGGCCGATGGGAGCCACCCCAGCCCGGCCGGGACCTACCTGGCCGCGTGCGTGCTCTACGACCGAATCTTCGACGCGAGCCCGGTCGGGATCTCCGACGCCGGGGGCCTCTCGTCCGACGTCGCCCACGCTCTCCAGGTCGCGGCCGGGTCTCCATGATCGCGGCCGGCAGTCGGCGCCACCCGCTCAGTGCCGAGCAGCGGCCACGTGCGCGCGGACGGCGGACGTGCTGACGGCCTCGATTCGCTCGGGCGGCGATGGGGGCGTGATCGCGCCAACCGCGTAGTGGACCGGCTCTCCCTCCTGCACGCCGCTCGGCCAGGGCGCCGGGCGGTGGTCTCGGTCGGGCCGGGCGCCGACGTGCCGGATCAGGACGCCCCACATGAGCACGTAGAGCGCCAGAAGCAGGACCCAGGCGGGCACGAGCGGGACCTCCGGTCGGGATCGGTTCGATCAGCTCGATTCTCCGCCGCCCGGTCAAGCCGCGTGTACGACTGGCGAGCGGGATCGTTGCGCGACTGGCGGCCGCAGATCCGATGTCCGACGCCGCCGCCCCGTGCTTACCCGACCGCGACCGCCGCCCGGGCGGCAGATGGCCCGGACGGCCGTTGTGTGGAGCGCGATCGAGACCTACGATGACCACGCTCTCGCGCCCAGGGGAGTTGGGATGGTCCTGGCGGCTCGGTCTGCCCAACCCGGCATCGCGCCGGAAGTCCTTCGCTCATGCGCGCTCTTCAGCGCGATGGACGACGCGACGCTCATGGCGGTCGCCCGCCTGGTCCGGAGCCGGCGCTTCCGGCGCCACGAGGTGATCTTCCACGAAGGCGACCCGGGCGACTCGCTGTTCGTGATCGCATCGGGCTCCGTGAAGATCGTGCTCCAGTCCACGGCAGGCGAGGAAGCGATCATCGCCACCTTGGGGCAGGGTGACTTCTTCGGCGAGCTCTCGGTGCTCGACGGCGCCGAGCGATCCGCGACGGCGGTCGCCCTGGAGCCGACCGAGCTCGGCTCCCTTGCCCGCGCCCCGTTCCTCGAGCTCGTGGAGACCCAGCC
>JARLHH010000206.1 GCA_031292335.1 Candidatus Limnocylindrales bacterium
CGCCGTCTTGCGCTTGTGCCACTTCGCGATCTCGGCGGCCTGGGCGTCGGGGTCCGTGGGCAGGCCGGCGGCCGCCACGAACTCCGGTGTCAGGAGGCTCGCCATCCGCTCCTTGCCGCCGCCGATCTTCAGGCGCCGGCCATACTCCTCGACCGACCACTCGACCGGCAGGTTGAACTCGCGGAACGTCTGGTTGAAGGCCGGCAGGTGCCCGTAGCGCTCGGTGTCCGCTAGGACGCCGTCGCAGTCGAAGACGAGTGCACTCACCAGGCCTTGCCTTCGCTGCCGAACAGGCGGATGTGGTACTTCGCCATCTCCATGACGGCAGCCCGCTGGGCCGCGAACAGCTTGGGCGGGTCGTAGTCGCCCGGGTGCTCGGTCATGAAGTCGTAGCCCGACTTCATGTAGGCGATCTTGAGAGCGGTGCTGATGTTCACCTTGGCGCAGCCGCGCGCGATGAGGTCGCTGAACTGCTCGGCGCTCATGCCCGTGCCGCCGTGGAGCGCGACCGGCTTGCCGGTCGCCTCGACGATGTCGCTGACACGCTGGGAATCGAGGTGCGGGGCCGTCTTGTAGGTCCCGTGGGCGTTGCCGATGGCCGGGGCGAAGACGTCGACGCCGGTCGCCCGGACGAACTCGACGACCGTCTCCAGGCTCTGCACGTGCTGGGCCTCGTCGCCGGTCATCTCCTCGGTGCGCTTGAACCCCTCGATCTCGCCCTCGACGTCGGCGCCGTAGCGGCGCGCTTCGGCGACGACCTCGATGCACTGCCGCTGGTTCTCCTCGACCGACAGCTTCGAGGCATCGAACAGGACGGAGTTCCAGCCCTTGGCGAGACAGGCGCTGATCACGTCCCGCTCCGGGCAGTGGTCCAGGTGCAGCGCGACGGGCACGCGGACGTCTTTCGTGTAGGCAACCCACATGGCGTACATGGCGTCCAGGCCGGTCATCTTCACGTGCTTGACCGAGGTCTGGAGGATGACGGGCGCCATGAGCTCCTCGGCGGCAGCCAGGACCGCCTCCATCGACAGGTCGTTGATCACGTTGATCGCCGCGACGCCGTATCGCTCGGAGAACGCGCGATCGAGAATCTCCCTGGTTGGCACAACTGGCACGCCAGCACCTCCAGTCGGAACGCGACCTACCTCAGGGTCCGGGACGCGCGGAAACGTTGCGGTCTGGGAACGAACCCCTTGCGAGTCTAGATCGCGCCGGGTACCCGAACCGTCAATGTCACGTCAAGGAATCGCCCGGCCGCCTGCGCGTGTCGGCCCCCGGCGGGCGTGGCACTGGCGGGAACGAGCAGGGCCCCCGCACGGCGGGGGCCCTGGAACGGTGTAGCCTTGGCGCCCGTTCGCGGGCGGAGCCGGGTGCGATCCCGGCGATCGGTCAGCGCAGACCGAAGCGAGGCCAGGCGGGAAGGTTGTCGCGCGGATTGACCTGGGGCTCCGAGGCGTCACCGCTCACCAGGATGCTGATGAAGGAGAAGAGCGCCAGGAGGCCCAGCACGGTTACGAGAAACATCGTGCGTCCCTCCGTACAATTGGGAGATGGTCGACGAGTGTCGACCCAATGCGAAGTATAGCCTAATGAAGTGTGACCTGCATGGCCATTCGTCCTAACGAACTGGTGCAATATGCCTCCTGACCCCAAGCTGAGCGTCACCGACGCCCGGATCCTCGCCGCCCTCCAGCGGGATGGACGGCTGTCCTACGCGGAGATCGGCGCAGCCGTCGGCATGAGCGGCCCCTCGGCCCACGAGCGGGTCAAGAAGCTGGAGGCGCGCGGGATCATCACCGGGTACATGGCGGCCGTCGACCCGGCTTCGGTCGGCCTCGGCGTCCTGGCCTTCATGTCGGTCACCCAGGCGCCGGGAACGATCGCGGACGACCTGGCCACCGACTTCGCCGCGATCCCGGAGGTGGAGGCCTGTCACCGGATCGCCGGGCAGGGCGACTACCTGCTCAAGATCTGGGCCAGCAGCACCGGCGACCTCGAGCGCGTCGTGCGCATCGTGCAGGACACGCGCCACGTCTGGCGGACCGAGACCGACGTGGTCTTCTCCACGCCGTTCGAGCGCCGGCCGCTGCCGATCCGGGCGACCGAGAAGCCGCTTCGCACCGATCCGCCCCGCGAGGGATAGCGGACCTCGGCGCCTCAGGATTCCCCGGGGCGGCCCTCGGCGTGATCGAGACCGGGATCCAGCGCTGGATCGCCCGGGATCTCCGGCACGTCGCCGACCACGAGCCAGAGCAGGGTCGCGGCGATGACCACCACCAGGGCGGCGAACCAGAGCAGGTACTCGGTGTTCACGGCGTCACGACGAAGGCGCGCATCGTCGGGAGTATAGGGATCGACCGCAGCCAGGGCCCGCGCCACGGTCGGCGCCTGCGACCGGATCCGCGGCTCGCCGGTACACTGCCGCGATGATCAACTGGACGCCCCAGCCGATCGCGTTCGCGCTTGGCCCGCTCGAAGTCCACTGGTACGGGATCATGTACGCGATCGGGCTCGCGGTGACATACCTCGTCGTCGAGCGCGAGGCGCTCCGGCGCGGGCTCGACACCGGGCTGCTCGTCAACGGGTTCATCGTCATCGCGTTCGCGGCGCTCGTCGGCGGCCGGGCCTACCACGTCATCGACCAGTGGGCTCGCTACAAGGACGACCTGTCGGCGATCGTCCTGCCGCCGTACAGCGGCCTCGGCGTCTACGGGGGCATCGCGACCGGGTTCCTTGCCGCGGTCGCCTACACCCGCTGGAAGCGCCAGCCGTTCCTGACCTGGGCGGACGCTGCCGCGCCGGGCCTGCTGACAATGCAGGCGGTGGCACGCTGGGGCAACTTCTTCAACCAGGAGCTCTACGGGCCACCCACGAACCTCCCCTGGGGGATCGCGATCCAGTGCGCAAACCGGACCCAGGTCTGGGCCTGCCCGGTGGACGGGGGAACCACCCCCGTGGACGCGCACTTCGTGCCGCTCTTCCTGTACGAGTCGATCTCCGGCCTGGTCGGCGCGATCGTCCTGCTGATGCTGGCCCGACGCGCCCGTTCGCTTCGACCGGGCGACATCGTCCTGCTCTTCTTCGTCTGGTACGGGACGACGCGGTTCCTGCTGGAGCCCCTCCGCACGAACAACTGGCTCGTCGACGGGATCCCCACCGCCTCGATCATCTCTGCGCTTGCCGTCGTGGGGGCGCTCCTGGCCCTCGCCTGGCGGCACCGGCCCGGGACAGTGGCGCGAGACCGAGGTGCGAGCGAACCCGACGTGCCCGACCGTGCCGCGGGCTCGGCTTTGGGCCTCGCGACGGTGACCGAGACGGCCGCGGCGGAGGCGGCCGCGGCGGTGAGCGAGCCGGCCGCGGACCGCCCGCTCGACCCACCCGGCTGACGGCATGGAGTACGCGCACTCGATCCTGGACCTGGTCGGCCACACCCCGCTCGTCCGGATCTCGCGGGTCACTCGCGGAATCGGGCCGCTGGAGCGCCAGCCGCTGGTGCTCGCGAAGCTGGAGGCATTCAACCCGGGCGGCTCGGTGAAGGACCGCATCGCGCTGCCGATGATCGAGGCCGCCGAGCGCGACGGGCTGCTTCGGCCGGGCGGCACCATCGTCGAGCCGACCAGCGGCAACACCGGGCACGGCCTGGCGATGGCGGCGGCGATCAAGGGCTACCGCTGCATCTTCGTGATGGCCGACAAGCAGTCGGCGGAGAAGCAGGCGATCCTCCGGGCGTACGGCGCGGAGGTGGTCCTGTGCCCGACGAACGTGCCCCCGGAGTCGCCCGAGAGCTACTACTCGGTGGCGGCTCGCCTCGCTCGTGACATCCCCGGTTCCTATCTCCCGGACCAGTACGGGAACCAGGAGAACCCGGCGGCGCACGAGGCGACGACGGGCCCGGAGATCTGGCAGCAGACCGCCGGCCGGCTGACTCACCTCGTCGCGTCCGTCGGCACGGGCGGCACGCTTACGGGCGTGGCGCGCTACCTGCGCGCGCGGCGGCCGGATCTCGTGGTGGTCGGCGCCGACCCGGAGGGGAGCGTCCTGTCGGGCGACGCCGCCCGGCCCTACCTCACGGAGGGCGTCGGCGAGGATTTCATCCCCGCCACCTTCGACCCCGAGCTGGTCGACCGGTGGGTGCGCGTGTCCGACCGGGACGCCTTCGCGATGGCCCGCAGGATCACGCGCGAGGAAGGGATCCTGGCCGGCGAGTCGTGCGGGACGGCGATGCTGGCGGCCCTGGCGGTCGCGCACGAGCTGACGGAGTCGGGGGAGGGTCCGGGTTCCGTGATCGTGGTGATCTTCCCGGACACCGGCCGCAACTACCTCTCCAAGCTCTACAACGACGAGTGGATGCGGGCGAACGGCCTGCTCGCCTCGCCCGGCGCCGTGGTCCGGGTGCGCGACGTGCTGGAGGATCGTCATCACGGCGAGCAGATCCCGGACCTGGTCCTCGCCCGCACCACGGAGACGGTTGGGGCGGCGATCGCCCGGCTGGAGGACTACGGGATCAGCCAGATGCCGGTCTCGGAGGCGTCCGAGGGGAGCGCGCTGGCAGGGCTCACCGGATCGATCTCGGAGAAGGGCCTCCTGGAACGTGCCTACCGCGATCCGGGGGTCGTGGAGCGCACCGTCGGCGAGGTGATGGATCCGCCGCTGCCCGTGGTCGGGGAGGAGGCGCCGCTGGACGAGGCGTTCGCGCTCCTCGCGCGGGGCGTGCCCGCCGTCCTCGCGGTTCGCGGCGAGCGGCCGGTGGGCGTGATCACGAAGCTGGACGTGCTGGAGTACCTGGGCCATCACCCGCGGCTGGGGGGCTGACGACATGCCGGCCAGGGAGCACCGCGACGGCTTCGCCACCCGCGCGGTCCACGCGGGTGGCGAGCCGGACACGTTGACCGGGGCTGTCAGCCCGCCGATCTACCAGACCTCGACGTATGCGCAGCTCGGGGTGGGCCGGCCGCGCGGCGGCTACGAGTACGCACGCACGCAGAACCCGACCCGCGAGCGGCTGGAACGCGCGGTCGCCGACCTGGAGGGCGGCACGTTCGGGATCGCGTTCGGGTCCGGTTCGGCGGCGACCGCGACGCTCGCCGAGCTGGCCGAGCCGGGCGAGCGGGTCGTCGTCGGGGATGACGTGTACGGCGGCACGTACCGGTTCTTCGAGCAGGTCGCCCGGCGCCGCGGCATCGATGCGCGGTACGTGGACCTCGCCGCCGGCGAGGCCGGGGTCCTGGCCTCCGCCCTCGACGAGCGGACCCGGCTGGTCTGGTTCGAGACGCCGTCCAACCCGCTCCTGAAGGTGACCGACATCGCGGCGGTGGCACGCGCCGCCCACGCGCACGTCGGTGCCCGCGGCGAAGCGCCGGTCGTCGTCGTGGACAACACGTTCGCCTCGCCGGCGCTCCAGCGGCCGCTCACGCTGGGCGCGGATGTCGTCTTCCACTCGGCCACCAAGTACCTCGCCGGCCACAGCGACACGGTCCTCGGCGTCGTCGTGACGTCGCGCGACGACCTGGCCGGCCGGCTCCGCTTCCTGCAGAACGCGATGGGCGCCGTCCCGGGACCGCAGGACTGCTTCCTGGCGCTCCGCGGCCTTCGCACGCTGGCGCTGCGGGCCGAGCGGCACGCCGCGAACGCGCTGGCGGTGGCGCGCTTCCTCGCTGGACGGGACGACGTCGCCTGGCTCCGCTACCCGGGGCTCGCGGACGGGCGGTTCGCGCACCCGCAGGCCGTGCTGGCCTCGGCCCAGATGGCGGCCGGCGGCGGCATGGTCAGCTTCGTGCCTGCTGCCGGGGGGCGGCACGCCCGGACTGCTCGCGATCGCGCGATCGCCGTCTGCGAGTCGACCCGACTCTTCACGCTGGCGGAATCGCTGGGTGGGGTGGAGTCGCTGATCGAGCTGCCGGCCGTGATGACGCACGCCTCGGTGGCGGCCTCGCCGCTGGAGGTACCGGAGGCGCTGATCCGCCTCTCGGTGGGGATCGAGGACGCGGTCGACCTGGTCGCCGACCTCGCCGCCGCGCTCGACGGGGCGTAGGGGGCGCCGGGTTCCTGCGGCCGGGGCTATGCCGACAGGCGCGCGCGGGGGGCAGGCGGGCGAGTAGCGCAGGGCCGCCCGTCACGGGCCCCGGGTCCAGCTAGCAACCCGGACGCTGGCATGTGCGGTGTTTGACGCGGGGCACGGCACCAGCGGTCGATCCGCACGCTCGCCGAGAACGGGGATGCCGAGCGGTGGGGGCCTGGACCACCGCGGCGGCGCATCGCTGCACATGTCAGCACCGTGGCTGCTATCCGGCGCGATCGCCGGTTCACGCGCGACTTCGCGATGGCCCCGTGCGACTGCTCGTCTACTCGGGGACCGGTCGTCCGTACAATTCCGAGCAACATCTCCCTGAGTCGAGTCGCACCCGGAGGAGCACCCCATGGCCCGCCTTCCCCGTCGCAAGGTCACCATCATCGGCGCCGGCAATGTCGGTGCCACAACCGCGGAGCAGATCGTCGCGGCGGGCCTCGCGGACGTCGTGCTGATCGACATCGTCGAGGGGCTCCCACAGGGCAAGGCGCTCGACCTCAACGAGGCCGCCCCGGTGGTCGGCTACGACGTGCAGGTGTCGGGCACGAACGACTACGCGGACACCGCCGACTCGAAGGTGATCGTCGTGACGTCGGGCCTGGCGCGCCAGCCGGGCATGAGCCGTGACGACCTGATGGCGAAGAACGCCGGCATCGTCGGGTCGGTCGTCAGGCAGGCCGCCGCCGTCAGCCCGGACGCGATTATCGTCGTCGTCACGAACCCGCTCGACGCGATGTGTCATGTCGCGCTTTCGGCCTCGGGCTTCCCGCCGGAGCGCATCGTCGGCATGGCCGGCGTCCTGGACTCGGCCCGGTTCCGGTCGTTCATCTCCGACGAGCTGCAGGTGAGCGTCCGGGACATCCGCGGCTTCGTCCTCGGTGGTCACGGCGACACGATGGTGCCGCTGCCGCGGTACTCGACCGTCGGCGGCGTCCCGATCACGGAGCTGATGAGCGCCGAGCGGATCGAGGCGCTCGTCGAGCGGACCCGCAACGGCGGCGCCGAGGTGGTGGCGCTGCTCAAGACCGGCAGCGCCTACTACGCGCCGGCCGCCTCGGTCGTCGAGATGATCGAGGCGATCCTGCGCGATCGCCGGCGCGTCCTCCCCTGCGCCGCCTACCTGCGCGGCGAGTACGGGGTCGACGGCCTCTTCGTGGGCGTGCCGGTCGTGCTCGGCAACGGCGGCGTCGAGAAGGTCATCGAGATCGCGCTGACCGATGACGAGCGGGCCGCCTTCCACCGGTCGGCCGACTCGGTCCGGGGGCTGCTGGCGAAGCTGCCGGC
>JARLHH010000026.1 GCA_031292335.1 Candidatus Limnocylindrales bacterium
GAGCTCGGATCCTCGATGGAGATGCGCACCGCGGAGGCGCGAAGCAGCCGCTCGACCTCGGCCATCGCCGCGACGAGCCGGGTGCGTTGACGGACGCTGAGAGGCTCGAGGATGCTCAGGGCGAGCTCGTCCGACCGTCGATCGAGCTCCGTGCGTTCGGCGCGTCCGGCATCGGTAAGCTGGACCCGACGGACCCGTTGATCGTCGGGGCTCGAGCCGACGGTGACGAGCGCCTGCTGCTCGAGGGACCGCAGCACTCGACTCGTGTAGCCCGAGTCGAGTGACAGGCGCGCTCGCAGGGTCCGCACCTCGGTGCCCTCGGGGCCGACCTCCCAGAGGATCCGCGCCTCGCCCATCGGCCGAGCGCGACCGAGGAAGTGATCGGTCAGCGCGCCGATGCGGCCCGCGACCTCGCGGTTGAAACGGCGAACCCCCTGGACCTCCTCGTCGATCATGTCTCTGACGGTAGTCAGAGACATTCTTCGCGTCAAGCCTCTATCAGCCAGGCTCGGCGGCGGTCCAGGCGGTCAACGGGTCGGCTCCGCCGGCTGCACCAGGTACTCGGCGTCGGTGACCTGCTCGCCCCACTCGCTCTCGGGGCCCTCGGCAGGCGCCTCCCAGATGGCGAGATGGGTCATGAAGTGATCGGGCGCGGCGCCGTGCCAGTGCCACTCGCCCGCCGTCGTGTGGACCGTGTCGCCGGCCCGGATCTCGACGACCGCACCCCCGCGCGACTGGATGCGCCCGATGCCCTCGGTGACGTGGACCGTCTGGCCGACGGCGTGGGCGTGCCAGGCGTTGCGGGCGCCCGGCGCGAACCGCACGACGTTGACGCGGACGCGGGAGGGCGGCTCGCCGCGTGCGATCACGTCGAACCAGGCGTCTCCGGTGAACCTGTCGCTGCCAGCTTTGACCGTGGGTGCCTTGCGCAGGATCTCCATCGAATGCCTCCTATTCGCCGGTCGGGAAGTCCGTGGACGCCGCGAGAGCCTTCTGCGCCTCGAATCCCTCGATCCGCTTTCCCAGCGTGTCGATCGTGCTCTGGAGCGCCTGCGACCCGAGGACGAGCCGCAGCGGCGCGGGGTCCACGTCGACGCTGTCGATGATGCGTGTCGCCATGCGCGCCGGGTCGCCGGGCGCGAGGCCGTTGGTGGGGTCGAGCATCCGCAGGAACGCGTGGGCCGGGTTCCCGTCGTACTCGGACATGAGTGTCGCGACCTCGGCGCTGCCGTAGCGGAACTCGGTGCGCGCGCCCCCGGGCTCCACGATCGTCACCCCGATCCCGAAGGGCGCGACCTCCTGGGCGACGGACTCCACGAACCCCTCGATCCCCCACTTGGTCGCGTGGTAGAGCGAGTTCCCGGCGAACGCGACCTGCCCGCCGTACGAGGAGATCTGGATGATGCGCCCGTTGCCCTGGGCGCGCAGGTGGGGCAGCGCCGCGCGGATGAGCTGGATCGGCCCGACCAGGTTGGTGGCGACGATGTGCTCGACCTGCGCGTCGGTGAGCTCCTCGGCCGCCCCGAACAGCCCGTACCCTGCGTTGCTGATGATGACGTCGATGTGCCCGAGTTCCGCGAACACGCGGTTCACGACCGCACGAACCGCCGGCGTGTCGGTCACGTCGAGCACCTGGGCTCGGAACTCCTCCGGGTACGACTCGATGAGGTCGGCGACCTTGCCGATGTTCCGGACGGTCCCGACGACGCGGTCGCCGCGCTCGAGGAGCTGCTCAATGAGGTGGCGTCCGAAGCCGCTGCTGACGCCGGTGATGAGCCACGTGCGGTGTGCCATCGCGTCCTCCGATCTGCCCTGTGGCGGCCTCAGCGGGCGGGCGCGACCCGGACCAGCGACTTGACCGCCCGACGCTCGTCCATCGCCCGGTAGCCATCGACGACGTGCTCGAGATCCGTCTCGAAGTCGAAGACGCGGCCAGGGTTGATGCGCCCCGCCAGAACGTCGTCGAGGAGCCCGGGGATGTACCACCGGCGAGGCCCGGACGGGTGCGACGCCGCCGCGCAGGCCCACGTTGCGGAAGATGACGGTGTCGATCGGCACGACGACATCGTGCGGTGCTCCGATCGCCCCGACGACGGAGCCGGGACGCGCGATCGCGAACGCCGTCACCATCGACTGGCCGGTCCCCACCTGCCCTCGCCCGACCTGAGCACATCGCTGGTGCGACCCATGACCCGCGAGCGTTGTGGCCGGCCCAGGCGACGCCTGGTCCAGGGGTGACGCCCGGTTGCGTGTCTTCCTGGCTCAGATCGGGAAAGTGGAGCGGGAGACGGGATTCGAACCCGCGACATTCTGCTTGGGAAGCAGACACTCTGCCAGCTGAGTTACTCCCGCTCGAATCACGCTCCCGTGGAGCGTCTGCCTTCCGGAAGGGTCTGTCTCTATGGCTCTAGAGCAGAAAACTGAGGAAGGCGGATCGACATGCGCAACCCATCCAACCCAGCCTCGCCGCGGGCCTTTCGACCTGACCGACCGAGCGGCGCCCATCCTACACCGCCTCCGATCAGGCCGGCAACGAGCGCGCTTGCCACTGACATCGCGAGCTTCCGCCGCCATCTCGCGGCCCGGAACCTCTCGCCCAAGACCGAGCGGACCTACATCGATGCCGCCGCTTTGTTCGAGGCCTTTGTCGCTCGCTCGGGATTGCCCGCCGCCCTGCCGGCGATCCGGCGCGAGCACGTCGAGGCCTTCATCGCCGACCAGCTTCGACGTTACAGGCCCACGACCGCGCACAACCGCTACCGCAGTCTCCAGGCGTTCTTCAAATGGGCGGTCGAGGAGGAGATGATCGAGACCTCGCCGATGGAGCGGATGAAGCCACCGATCGTCGGGGAGCAGCTGCCGCCGATGCTGAGTGACGACCAGATCCGGGCGCTGCTCAGCGTCTGTGCCGAAGATCGGACGTTCGCGGGCCGGCGCGACGAGGCGATCATCCGGGTGCTGCTCGACAGCGGTGCCCGTCGGGCCGAGATCGCCGCCCTCCGCTGGACGCCTGACAATCCTGACGCCAACGACGTGAGCCTCGATGAACGCCAACTCCGGGTGCAGGGCAAGGGCCGCCGGGAGCGCCTGGTAGTGATCGGTCGAGAGGCAGTCCGGGCACTCGATCGCTACCTTCGCTACCGCGACGGCGGGACCCGGTATGGCAAGTCGCTCCCGCCGCACCACTCCGCGCACCTGCCAAATCTGTGGCTCGCGCCCAAGGGCGCCTTCACTGAGTCCGGGATGGGCCAGATGATCCACGAACGTGGCGTGGCCGCGGGCCTTGGTGATCACGTTCACCCCCACATGTTCCGCCGGACGTATGCTCACAAGATGCTCGCCGGTGGAATGAACGAGACCGACCTGATGACGCTGGCGGGCTGGCGCTCACGGACGATGGTCTCGCGGTACGCCGCGTCGGCAGCCGCTGAGCGGGCCACGGCGATCGCCAAGCGGATGAGTCCGGGAGACACGCTATAGACGCACGCCAAGACGGATCGTGCAGACTGACTGTGGCGCTTCGATAGATTGACTCTTCCTGAAGAGCGGTCTACAGTCAGCCGGTGACATCGATCGGCCGGACCCAGCTTGAGACAGCCCTCCGTGCGCTCGGGGAGCTCCTGGTGGCGCGGGGCCGCCACTACGAGGTCGTCCTCATTGGTGGCGGCAACCTGATCCTGCGTGAACTGGTCACACGACCGACCACCAAGGATCTCGACCTCCTCGGCTCGTGGACGACCACCGGGGTCGAGCCGATGCGGCCGGTGCCCGAACAGTTTCAGGCAGCAGTTCTTGATGTCGCGCGAACCTACGGACTCGCGAACGACTGGATCAATTTCGGCCCCGAGGCGCTGCTCGACCTTGGCCTGCCGGCCGGCTTCCTTGGACGCCTCGAACGTCGCGATTACGGTGGGCTCGTCACCTGGCTGGCGGGCCGCTTCGACATGATCTGCTTCAAGCTCTACGCCGCCGCCGATCAGGGACTGCGGAGCCGGCATCTGCAGGATCTGGAGGAACTCGGTCCGGATCAAGATGAGCTCCTGGCCGCCGCCCGCTGGAGCCGCACGCACGACCCGTCGCCTGGGTACCGATCGGCGCTCGTCGAAACGCTCCGCTACCTCGGAGTGGAGGATGCCGATGGCCGGCTCGACTAGCTCGCTCCAGAGTGCATTGCTCAACCGAGCTTGGATTCAGTGGATCGCGCTTGGCGTGGACGCCGTCGGTGAGCGCGACGATGCCGTGGTCGACCCCGAGGCGCTCATCGCGCTCACGGCGGAACTGGGTGACGCCGACGCGCGCTTGCGCGATGTGAGCACCGACTGGTGCGTCGCCTACGGTCGGTACGTCAACGGATCGCGCCTCAAGCAGGTGACGCACGAGCTCCGCACGCCGCCCGCGGCGATCGGCGAGTACGTGGCCACGGTGGTCGCTGCCGGCGGCCCCTCCTGGCCGATGGCAACCCGGCCGCGCGCCGAGTACGCGACGCGTGGCAAGGCTCGGCTCGACTCAGCCGTGGCGCCGCCGCTGCTGCGGATTCGCCTGCGCGCGGCGTTCGGGGTGAATGCCCGGGCCGACATCCTTGCCGCCCTGCTGGCCGCGCCCGTGATCGGCCTCAGCGTCGCCGACCTCGCCCGGACGACGCGCTTCACCAAGCCGAACGTCGCGTCAGCCGTCGACGCTCTCGTGCTCGCGGGATTGCTGGACGTGCGGATGGTGGGCAACGAGCGACGGCTGACCCTGACCCGCGCCGACGAGATCCTCCCGGGGCTCCGACCTCCCATTGTCCAGCCAGACTGGGTCAGCCGGTTCGGCGTGGCCCTGGAAGTGCTTCGGTTCACTGGGCGGGGCGGGATGTCACCAACGGTGCGGGCGATCGAGGCCCGTCGGCTGGTCGAGGGTTTGCAGACGAGGATCCAGAGCGAAGGGCTCCCAATGCCGAGCCTCGCCGCGTTCGGGGATCATTTCTCGGGCGCCTTCGATCGCTGGGTGGTCGAACTCGTGGACAGTCTGAGGAGCCCGAGTCGAGCGTAGGGTGATCGGCCGATCCAACGCCCTCATGGCCTTGGTCGGGCACACTCGCGCCGGGCATCCACCGCTCCGCGCCCGTCACAGTGATTTCCAGCGGGAGCTGAACCGGGACATAGGGCCGGTTCCGGTGGTGCGACTCCAGCGCAAGTTCCGACTTTCCCTCATCCTCTCGTTCACCACGTGCCCAGGCGCCGAGTGGTTCGCCCAGTGGGCTCCTTGCCTCGCCTCCCCGAATGGTCCGTTTCGTTTGTTTCGAATAGTGTTAAGATCCTCGCAGGAGGCAAGAGATGCTGGCAGAGCGTCCGATCACCGCAGATGCAGACGAACGCCGCAGATTGAAGCTGATCGAGCAGGTCTTCAGTCGGTCGCGGGCGCGTTTGGTGGGTGCTGATGGCACAGCCATCGAGATCCCCGAACCACTCTATGAGGTTCTCGTGGAGGCGGCGAAGGCCCTGCGTCAGGGCAAGGCAGTCGCGATCGTGCCCACAAGCCACGAACTGACCACGCAACAGGCGGCCGATATCCTGAACGTGTCCCGTCCGCATCTCATCAGGCTGCTCGAGAGATCCGAGATCCCATTCTCGATGGTTGGCACGCATCGCAGGATCCGCTTCGAGGACGTCGTGCTGTACCGAAGCAAGCGGTCTGCGATGCGCCGCAAGATCCTTGAGGACCTCACTCCGGAGGCTCAGGATCTCGGCATCTACGAAGACTGACCGGTGTACAGCGCGCTGCTCGGTGTCTGCGTGGTCCGCTGGGTTTTACATTTTTGAGTTGTGATCTATGCTGTTGCCAGCCAGCCATCCCCGTGAGGAGAACTCCCGATGTCGGTCACCCGGGTCGTGCTGACCGAGCAAGACAAGAAGACCGTGAAGGCAGCGCTGCCGATCGTGCGGCGAACATCCCCTGAGGCTGCGGCCATCATCGGTCGACTTCTGCGCGCGACGGCCGAGCCAACCGGTCCGCGAGTCGATCCGTACGCATCTGTCCGAGAGGTTGCCGAGGCATTCTCGGTCACTGAACAGACCGTCAGGAACTGGGTCGATCGCGGCTGGCTCCCAGGGAGCCGTCGCCTCGGGCGCGGGCCACGGCGCATTCCGCGCTCGGTTCTCGCCTCGGCCGAGGCCTTGGCCCGGCCACGCCCGCCGGCCCCAGATCTCTCTCCGGCCGAGATGGATGCAATTCTGAGCAGCCCTCGCCGCAAGGTAGCGAAGTAGCTGGTGGCCGCGCGACCGCGCCCCATCGTTGTCATCGATACCAGCGTCTTCATGAAGGATGCGATGTCGAAGACAGGCACCGCCGCGGCCTCGCAGGTCCTGGCCCTCCTGCCGGCCATCGCCCACGTCGTGTTGTGCGACGAAATCCGCCAGGAGGTCATCGAGAAGCTGACCGAGTACCTTGGTTGGACTGAGAAGCAAGTCCTGGCCCGCTACGGCCCCGTCTTCGACGTGGCGGTGTGGGTCACGCCGGTGGAGGAGCAGGCCTGGCACCTCAAGGTCGTCCAGGAGGACCCGGACGACACGATGCTCCCTCGGGCGGCCGAGGCGGTCTTCACCGAGCGCCCCGATCTGATCGATGCCAATCAGGGCCGCTACGTCGTGAGTGAGAACACGAGCGATCTCGTGCCCGGCAGCAACTACGCCTCGTTCCTGTTCGTGACCGCTCACGGACTGCTGGAACGGATCAAGTAGCGCCCGCGCTCTTGTCAATGAGCGCCGCTGGTCCAGTACGTGGGTCGCGTGCTCCGACCAACTGGCGGCGAGTCGCGAGTCGAGGTCCATGGCTACGTGGACGCCCGCGTGCCCGTTCTTGCTCGTTTGCACGCCAAGCGCCTGGTGGCCTACGCGAGCCTCGGCTTCGACGTGCGCAGGACGGCGGTCGGCCCGTCGCGGCGGACCCCCGCAAGGAGACGCACGGCGGCCATTCCGGGTGGAGCTGCGTCGGCGGGTGCTTCCGCGCGCTGAGACCGGGGGCGCGGGACAGCGGATAACTGAGGTCGGAATGCAGGGGTCACCGCGAGGGGAGCCGGGGTGCTGGGAGGCTCAGAGTTGGGAAGCAGACACTCTGCCAGCTGAGTTACTCCCGCTCGGGAGCGCGTGGTGCGCAGGCAGGGCCCTATCTTAGCGAGGGTTCGCGTCGGGATCAACGGAGTCCGAGGCGTCGCGCCGCGGGGAGCTGCGGCATCAGCACGAGTCCCGCGCGGCGCATGACCGACCGTCATGACGCGGCGAGTCCGGATCGGGACACTTGAGCAGGACCAACGGGGCTATCCGACCAGACCGGACGACGCCCGGGTGATGGGTGAAGTAGACGAGGAAGGGCAATGAAGGGTTTCGTAGACGACATCGGGCGGCTCACGGAGGGCAACACCGATTTCCGCCGCGTGCTCTACACGGGTCAGCACGTCCAGCTCGTGCTGATGACCCTGCAGCCAGGTGAGGAGATCGGCTCGGAGGTGCACGAGGATCGTGACCAGTTCTTCCGCGTCGAGGCCGGCGACGGCGAGATCACGATCGACGGCACGATCCACCGCGTGACGGCGGACTTCGCGATGATCGTGCCCGCCGGCGCGAGGCACAACGTGCGCTGCATTGGCTCCGCGCCGCTCAAGCTGTACACAATCTACGGCCCACCCGAGCATCGTGACGGCGTCGTACGCCGAACAAAGGCCGACGCCGAGGCCGCACCTGAGCACTTCGACGGCAAGGCCACTGAGTAGCAGCCGCTCCTGCACCTCGCGCTCGCCCTGATTCCGCCCGACCGACGAGTCGGGATATGCAATTCCAATTGGCCATGAACTCGTCCGCGAGGGATGGTCCGCTCGAACGGAGCGGAATCGCGGTTCGACCTGCCGCGTGTCGCGCGTGGGGACTCGATCTGGATGCCTTCATGCTGCCGAACGGACAGCCCCTGTGGGACTCACTTCGCCTGCTGGGAGGGAGCCGCCATCCTCGCTGGTCCGCGACCCCGCTCCCGGCCGATTCCCAGGGCGAGGACACCCGCGTTGGCGTCGAATTACCGCCATCGTGCCCAAAGCCTGGCATGGCTGCCCGCTCCTACTCCGGCGACGAGCGGAGAGCGCGAGCGCATTCCGTCCAAGGCGCCGCTACCATGCGGGTCTCGCGGATCTCGTGACGCGGCATCGCTCGCAGGGGGGACGATGGACTCCTACCGCCTCCGCCCGGACGGCCCGTTCTCGCTCGCCAACGAGCGGCGCTTCTTCGGGGATTGGCTCAGCGTGGGCTCTGACCCCGAGGCCGTGGCGATGGCCTTCCCGGTCGAGGGCTGGCGCGGTTCGGCGGCCGTCGTGGTCCGCCAGGCGGACGACGGCACGGTCGAGGGAGAAGTGGTCACGACCGGCGACGCCGAGCCGGAACAGGCGTGGGCACAGGCCCTGGCAACTTTCTCGCTCGACGTGGACGGGGCTGGGTTTCCCGAGGTCGGGACCCGCGACCCGGTGATCGGCGAGCTCCAGGCGCGCTACGGCTGGCTCCGGCCGGTCTGCTTCCACAGCCCGTACGAGGCGGCCGTCAACTTCGTGGTGGGGCAGCGCATCTCGATGCGCCAGGCGCGTGCCGTGCGGGCGCGCCTGGCCCGTGAATTCGGCGACTCACTCGAACTCGCCGGGCAGACTGTCCACGCCTTCCCTCGTCCCGAGCAGCTGGCGGCGTTGGCCGAATTCCCGGGGCTGCCGGACGAGAAGGTCAGCCGGCTGCGCGGCGTCGCCCGAGCGGCGGCGGATGGGCTGCTGGATCGCGATCGGCTCCGGGCCATACCAGTGCCCGAGGCGCTGGCAGACCTCCAGCGCCTGCGGGGCGTGGGTCCGTTCGCTGCGCAGGGCATCCTGCACCGCGGCGCCGGGCTCGTCGATGACGTGACCGACGACGAGGTGACGCGGGAGGCCGTGATGCTCGCCTACCGTCTCTCCGATCGGCCGACGCACGGCGAGGTCCTGGCGATCGCCCACCCCTGGCGGCCCTTTCGGATGTGGGCGACCGTGCTGCTGCACGTCTGGCTCCGCCGTGAACAGGGCGGACCGACGCGATCGCGAGCTCACTCCGTCGCCCGACGTGCGGCCGAGCGAGGGTAGGGGCAACTGCGGCGGTCGAGAGGATCGGCCGATCGCGCGGTGGCCCAACTGGACACTGCGTGCCACCATGCGGGGATGAAGCGGGCTCGTCGTCTCGCAGGTGTTGCCATCGGGCTGTGCCTCCTCGTCGCCGGGTGCGGCCCGGTGCCTTCATCGACCTCGCCGGCGGTCACGACGGGACCGGGCGCCCCGTCGTCGATCGAGGTTGGCGCCGGCCCGACAGCAGCGCCGCACCTCGCCACGACGGCGCCGACCATGGTGCCCGACTCGCCCACGTACCACGGCAACGACGCGCGGACCGGCGTCGCGAGCGGCTTCCCGGC
>JARLHH010000207.1 GCA_031292335.1 Candidatus Limnocylindrales bacterium
CCGCGTTTCGCGTGCGGCGACGCTCGCGAGGTCGGTGGCGGAACCCTCCCCCGTCACCGGCTCGCCGTCGGCCGGATCGGACAGTGGCGCAGCTCCGACGACGGCCCGCCTCGCGGTGCTGTTTGCCCGGAGCGTGTCCGACCTGGCGGCGACGTTCGCGGAGGCCGCGGCGTCCCTCGACTCGAAGGGCACGCTGTGGCTCGCCTGGCCGAAGCGGGCATCCCGAATCGCCACTGACCTGTCCGAGGGCTACGTCCGTTCCTTCGGGCTGTCCCAGGGCTTCGTCGACTTCAAGATCGCCTCGATCGACCCCACGTGGTCCGGGCTCCGGTTCGCCAGGCGTTCGGCCGGCGGCACGGCGGCACACGACACGAAGGGCCGGCGATGAACGGACGGGCCGGAGTCCCGTCACTGACCCTAAGTCCGCCCTGTCGGAGCGAAGCCGGGCCGCCCCTCGTGGACGCCCAGTACGCCATTCAGGCGCTGGCGCGGCGCCGCAGCCGACGAACCTGGCGGGGACGGCTACATGTTCAGGGCGGCCGCCGTCCCGATCGCCAGCTCGGCGGCCTCCTGCTGGGCCTGGGTGTAGTCGGGGTCAACGCTTCCGACCGTGATGGTGATTGCTCGGGCGCCCTTCCTGATGTCCAGCTCGGCGGTTGTCCCGCTTGCGGCGGACGCGAAGTACGCGGCATCCCCGACGCCGTTCACCGCGGTCACGTGCGGACTCGGCATGTTCTGCAGGCCATACGGGATCTGCCCGACCGCGCCCGGGTCGCCGGCCGCGATCGTGGCGCTGGCGCCGGTGCCGGTGCCGTCCTGCCACGAGCAGGAGGGTGCGTTGACGCCCGATGGAACACCGGCCCCGACGGCGTTCCCCACGGCTGCACTCACCTGCTCCTGGCTCACGAGTGCGCACAACTCAGCAGCCGTGAAGCCAGTGCCGGTCTGCTGGCTGGCGGCCGGAGGGGTCGACGAACCTGTTCCTCCGCTGGGCGTGCTCGAACCGGCCGCGGGCGTGCCGGATGCGCTGCACCCAGCGAGCAGCAGCGCAGCGGCGACCACGCCGATGGTCCCGCTCGATGCGCGTCGCTTCATCCTCATCGTCGGTCCCCCTTCTCGCCCCGGCGCCACTCGTCCACGGGCGGTGGCGTTCAGAAGTCCGGCCCACGGCCACGCTGGAAGGTGGCGACGAGGAAACGGCGCATGGCGTCCCCCCTTGTCCGAAGTTGCACGGGTTCGCGCCAGTTTGCGCTCGCCTTGGCCGCTGAGCGCCAACATTGACGAACATTTACCCATTCGCTATGGGGACGCGCCGCCGACCTCGACTAGACTCCGCCGATCTGGGGGTGGCAGCGGACTGCAGGGTCGGACCGGCGCAGCGTCCCGATCCGGTCGCCACGAACCGGGCGCGAACGGGTCAATCCGCCCACTCGCAACCGCAGGAGGTTGACATGGCGGATGGCGGGTATCAGCGAACCTGTACGCGGTGCAACCGCACCTGGCTCGTCC
>JARLHH010000208.1 GCA_031292335.1 Candidatus Limnocylindrales bacterium
CACGGATCAGGTCGGCCATATCGACGCGCAGACGAAGGCGATCTTCGGGCGCTCGTATGCGGCGGAGCCCGACGTCCTTGTCAAGGAGCTCGCCGGCGACACCGCGATCCAGGCCGCCGACACACTGCTGCTGACCGTTCCGAACCAGCTCGGAGTCGAGTACAACGCTCACGCCATCGAGAGCATCCTCAGGTTCGTGGCCCCGGAGCTCGGCTGGCGGTAAGCGGGCCAGACCGCGCGGCGATGAGCACCGCCGTCAGGCACGCACATTGCCAGAAAGCGCCCGAAGAGCCGATCCGCGCCGAAGCCTCGGTGATCCGGTTGAGTCAACGGACCTCGGATCGTCCGACGCACGCCGCCTTCAGGCACGAGTCATCCCCGGCCGCCGGTCGATGCCCCGTCCGGGAGGCGCGGAAGCTCGAGCTGGCTCCGCTCGGGGGCGGCGGCGCGTGCCGCCGTCCAGTCGGCGGCCGGCCCCGGGTGCCCGTAGAGGTAGCCCTGCCCGAACTCGACCCCGAGGGCGCGCAGGGTGCGCGCCTCGTCCTCGGTCTCGATCCCCTCGGCGATGAGGCGGCAGCCGGCGGTGCGGCTGAAGTGGCGCATGCCGACCACCATCGCCTGGCGTCCGGTGTTCGCGTTGACCCGCCGGACCAGGCTGATGTCGAGCTTCACGTAGTCCGGGCGCAGGTCGATGATGTGAGCGAAGTTGGCGACCCCCGCCCCCGCGTCGTCGACCGCGAGGCGGATGTCGGGGCCGAGATCCCGGACCGCTCTGCGCAGGGCGTCGTAGTCCCCGATGAGCTCGTGCTCGGTGACCTCGAGGACGAGGGCCCGGTCCGCCGAGCCGAGGATCTCGCGCAGGCGCCCGGGATCGGCGAGCAGGCGCGGCGAGACGTTGAGGTCGAGCCAGGTGCCCGCCGGCAGCTCCTTCGCCGCGTCCACCGCCGCCTCGAGCGTGGCGAGCTCCAGCTCCGGCCCGAGGCCGACCGACCAGGCGTCGGCGAAGCAGAGGTCCGGGCGCTGGCCCGAGTCGAAGCGGGTGAGCGCCTCGTAGCCCAGCGTCTCCCCCGTCTCGAGGTCGACGATCGACTGGAAGACCGGGTGGAACGCCCGGGCGGCGAGGAGGGCCGCGAGCGCGTCGTGCCGCTCGCGCTCCACGCGCCGGGCATGCATCCGCTCGCCGAGCAATGCGCTCGAGGTGGCGCTGAAGGAGACCAGGCCCGGCATCTGCTCCACGAGCGTGCGCGCGAAGCGCTCGTCGAACGTCCCGAGGACGAGGGTGCCCCTCACCTGGCCGCCGTGCACGATCGGCCCGTAGGCGAGGGCCTTGAGGCCTCGCCTGACCGCCGCGGCCCGCAGTCCACCGTCGTCGGGGTCGCTCTTGGCGTAGCGGGCCCACGGACCGCGGGCCGAACGCTCGCGCACCATCCTGGCCCGGGCCGGAGGCAAGTGTGTGGCCACCAACATCGGGTACTCGGGCGGGGCGCTCTGGGCGAGGATCTGCACATCGTCGCGTCCGAGGAAGATCTGGATTGTCGCGATGTCCACGAACGGCAGCTTTCCCACCTCGTCGCAGATCGTCTGGGCCGCCAGCTCGAGCGGGGCATCCGCGGGGACGCGGGCGAGGCTCTCGGCGAGCGCGATCCGGACCTGTGCCTCGCGGTCGTGCTCGGCCTCCAGCTCGCGCTCGCGGGTCCGGTCGCGCCCGATCTCCACGCTGCCGATCAGCGCGCCCGCCGCGTCCCGGATCGGCGAGACCGAGACATCCACACTGATGAGCCCCCCGCCCGCCTGCCGCTCGAGCAGCCGGCCGGTCCAGGTATCTCCACGCGCGATGGCAGCGTCGAGCGCCGCGTAGACCTCGGGCGGGTCGACCCCGCTGCGCAGGACGCTCGCGATCGGCCGGTCGACGACATCGGCGGCGCGATGGCCGGTCAGGCGCTCGAAGGCGGGATTCACCGACTCGATATTCCCCTCCCGGCCGACGACGACGATGATGTCCGCGGCCTGCTCGACCGCGGCGACCAGGCGGAGCCGCTCGGCCTCGAGGTGCTTCCGCTCGGTGACGTCGCGCTTGACCGCCACGTAGCTCGTGA
>JARLHH010000209.1 GCA_031292335.1 Candidatus Limnocylindrales bacterium
ACGCGAACGCGGTCAGCACGCGGGCGGCCGCGAGCGCCTTCGCTGGGCCGGCGATCGCTTCCGCCACCGCGAGGACCGGTCGCGCGGCCGCGGCGTTTGCCTCCGGGGTGGGGTTGGCATTCGGGACGGCCGGCGCGAACAAAAGCGCGGCCGCCCGCGGCGTCTCCAACGCGAACCTGCGGTACGCGGTGGCGAGCGCCACGAGGCGCCCCGACGCATCGCCACCCGAGCCCTCGACCGCGACCTCGAGCGTCCGCCCGAGGTCGAGCGCGACATCCGTCGCAACCGCCGCCAGCAGCTCGTCCCGGTCGCCGAAGTGCTTGTAGAGGGAGGGGGCCCGAACCCCGACGCGGCCGGCGATGGCGGCCATGGAAACGGCATCGATGCCACCCTCCTCCAGGAGGTCGCGAGCTGCCCGGAGGATGGCCGCCTGCGATGTGTGCGCGCGCGCCGGGCTCATCGTCCGGAACGCCCGAGCCGGCCCAGGTGCGTGTCCCCGAATGCCGTCGGGTACTTGAGGCCGTAACCCGCGGCACGGTCCATCCCGGTGTGCGCGACGAGGATCGCCCCGGCGAGCGCAAGCGCGGGGAATTCCAGCCACCACGCCGCTCCCAGCACGGCGAGGCCGAGCGCCCAGTTATGGGCCAGGTTGTAGGTCGCGGCGCCGGCGCGGGCCCCGGCCAGGTAGCCGATCATCGAGACGTCGACGGCGAGCAGGAGCGGGACGAGCCAGATGAGCTGCCCACCCAGATGAACGTACACCGCGGCTCCGGCGGCCAGTGCGGCCAGCCCCTCAATGCGCAGCCAGGCGCGCGGCATGCCCGCAACCGCGGCGAGAGGCTCGCCCGGCCGTGATCCGACCTCCGGGCCGAGGCCCGCTTTCAGCATCTGCATCGCGCTGTCCCCCACTGGAGCGGCTGCCATCGTCGGCGTCAAGGCTACGATACGTCGCCTTTGTGGCTACTGTCAATAGCCTTGATCCTCCGTGGGGGCAGACTGGCCGGCAGGACGCCCGCCGGGGCCGAAGCGGATCGGCCACCCGGGGTGGATGATGGCCGCGCCGTGCCGCCGGCACGGGGCCAGGAGTCACGGTTCCAGCCGGGAGATCGAGCATGCAGGTCAGTTTCGAGCAGCACCCCCATCCGCGGGTCGCGGCGCACAGCAAGACCAAGCCGCCCAAGACCACGGACGAGCACGTCGGCTTCAACGGCAAGGTCGCGCTCATCCTCACCACGACGGTCGGCACGATGTGGTGTGCCTACGCGTTCGGGGTCCTCGCGCTCGTGGCGCTGCCGCAGGCGCTGGGCGGCGGGTTGCTCCCGCTCATCCAGTGGGTCAGCCAGACGTTCATCCAGCTGGTCATGCTCTCGGTGATCATGGTCGGCCAGAACATCCTGAGCCGGGCCTCCGACAAGCGGGCCGACATGACGTACGAGGACGCCTCGGCCACGTTCCACGAGGCGCAGCAGATCCAGGAGCACCTCAAGGCCCAGGACGACGCCCTCAACGCGCTGCTCGACAAGGTTGCCAAGCTCGAGGCGGCGCAAGCCGGAGCGTGACCGGTTCGGCGATCGACCCGGAGTCGCTCCTCGCCGGCCTGGATCCTGCCCAGGTCGAGGCGGTCCGGATCACCCGCGGGCCGCTCGTCATCCACGCGGGCGCCGGGTCCGGGAAGACGCGCGTCGTCAGCCACCGCGCCGCGTACGCGGTCGCGTCGGGCGCCGTCGATCCGCGGCGCATCCTCGTCGTGACGTTCACCGACCGGGCCGCCGGCGAGATGGTCGCGCGCCTGCACGCCCTGGGGCTGGCTGGCATCGCCGCCCGGACGTTCCACGCGGCGGCGCTGGCGCAGCTCCGGCACTTCTGGCCACAGCACCACGACGGCGCGCCGGCGCCCGCCGTGCTCGACTCGAAGATCCCGATCATCGGCCGGCTGGCGCGGGGCCTGCCGGGCGGATACCGCTTCACGACCGCCAAGGACCTCGCCGACGAGATCGAGTGGGCGAAGAGTCGCAGGCTCCGGCCGGCAAGCTACGCGGGCGAGGCCGGCGACCGCACGCCGCCGATCCCGGTCGAGCTGTTCGTCCGCCTGTGGGCCGACTACGAGCGGGAGAAGGATCGCGCGGGCCGGCTCGACTTCGACGACATGCTGACCCGGACCGTCGACCTCCTGGAAGCCGACCCGGAGGCAGCCGCGACCGTTCGCGCCCGCTACGCCTGGTTCAGCGTCGACGAATACCAGGACACGAATCCGCTCCAGCAGCGCCTGCTGGACCTCTGGCTGGGTGATCGCGACGACCTGTGCGTCGTGGGTGACGAGGACCAGACGATCTACACCTTCGCCGGCGCCACGTCCGCGTACCTGGCGGGCTTCACGGCCCGCTTCCCGGGCGCCCGCTCGGTGACGCTCGACCGCAACTACCGCAGCAGCCCGCAGATCCTCGCGCTCGCCAACCGCCTCCTGGCGGCCGAGGGGCGGTCCAAGCGGCTGGTGGCCACCCGGCCGGCCGGACCGGCACCCGCGATCCGGCGCTGTGCGGATGGCGATGCCGAGCTCACGCTGGTCGTTGCCACGCTCGGCGGCCTCATCCGGGCCGGCACCCCGCCGGGCGAGATCGCGATCCTCGTCCGCTTGAACGCCCAGGTCCCGCCGCTCGAGGCAGCCCTGACAAAGGCCGGCATCCCCTTCCGCGTTCGTGGCGGACGCTTCTTCGAGCGGCCCGAGGTGCGTGAGGCGCTGCGGCTCCTGCGCCGGCTTCCGGCGGGAACGCGCGGGAACGGCGTCGCCGACGCCTGGGAGGCCCGCCTGCGGACGGACCTGGGCTTCGACCCGGACGGTGACGCGGCCGGGGCCGAGGCGCGAGAGCGGACGGCGGCGCTCGTGCTGCTCCTCGAGATCGCACGCGACTTGATCGCGAGCCACCACCGTGGCGGGCAGCCGGCCCCCGGAGTCGACGCCGCAGCCCTGCTCGCCGACTTCGGGCGTCGGGCCGAGGCCGAGGCCGAGGGATCGGCCGACGGCGTGAACCTGCTCACGCTCCATCGCGCAAAAGGGCTGGAGTGGGAGGCGGTCCTGCTCCCGGAGCTGGAGGAGGGAACGCTGCCGGTCCGCCACGCGGAAGGCGACGACGACGCGCTGGCGGAGGAGCGGCGGCTCCTCTACGTGGGACTGACGCGCGCCCGCCGGCACCTCACCCTCTCATGGGCGAGCCGAAGGGCCGGGCCCGGCGGCCGCGAGGTGCAGCGCCGCCCCAGCCGCTTCCTGCGCGCGCTCGAGGGCGGCGCGGCGGCGGTCGCCCGGCCTGAGGCGGGCAGGCCACCGGGACCCGGCCGGCTCCGTGCGTCCCGGGTGACCGTTCTGCCGGGCGCGCCGGTCTTCGCGGCGCCGGCGGCGCGCCCCACCGACGAGTCGCTGGCGGCAGAGCTGCGAGCCTGGCGCTCGGCACGCTGCCGCGCCGACGGCGTGCCCGCCTACGTGATCGCCCCGGACACGCTCCTCGCCGCGCTCGTCGAGCAGCGGCCCGCCTCGATCGCCGCCCTGCGGCGTGTCAAGGGCATGGGCCCGGCGCGGCTCGATCGGCACGGCGACGAGCTCCTGGCGATCCTCGCCCGCCACTGAGCCGCGTGCCGCGACCGGCGTCGGCGGATGACAGGCGCAGGGTCAGGCGGTGGCCCGGGTGTCCGCGGTGGTCGCCGCGGCCGCGGCGGCGTCGAGCCGCTCCAGGTATGGCCGGGCGCCGACCCGCTCGAAGATCGGACGCGCCTCCGTGGCAGCGGCGCGCGCGGCCGGCTCCCCCGGGCCGACGAGCAGGAGGAAGTCGAGGCCGGTTCGCGCCAGCTCGAAGTCTTCGCCGATGGCACGAAGCCGCGCGAGCGCGTCACGGAACCCGGTCATCGCATCGTCCCGGCGGCCCTCGAGGGCGGCGATCCCGGCCCGAACCGCGATCCGCCCGGCGGTGAACGACGCGGACGAGTTGGGGGTTGCATCGAGCCGATCGGCGATCTCGCGGGCCGTGGCAACGTCACCGCCCCAGAGCGCGGCCCGCGCAGCGCCTGCGAGGAAGACGTGGCCGATGTTCGGTTCCTCCGACGCCAGCAGCATCTCCCGGCTGGCCAGCGCGTGATCCCCGGCGAGCAGCGCCCGGTCCCCGCGGAGGTAGTGGAGGGCGGCGGCGCCGAACGCGTCGGTCGTCTCCCCGGCGAGCCGCTCCAGGTCGGCGAGCATCGCGTCGGTCGACTCGCCCCGCGGGACGCGCATCAGGGCCTGGACCGACAGGCTCCGGATCTCGTCGAGCGGGCTGGCGACCTTGTGGGCGCGGGCATCGGCGAGGTCCTGCGCGGCCTCCGCGAGCGCCTGGTCCCAGCCTTCCGCTATCGAGACGACGGCGTAGAGCCGGCTGATCGCCGCCCAGTTGGAGAGGGATCGATTCCCCACCCGGCGCGCCAGGTTGAGGCCCTGCTCGAGGATGTCCCGGGCCCGGCGCGGGTTGTCGTCGATCGACACGCCGAGGTTTGACAGGGCACGGGTCTCGGCGGCGACAAACCCCCGTTCGCGGGCCAGGTCGACCGCGGCCCTGAGCAGCGCCACGGCCTCGACCGAGCGGCCGAGGTAGCTGAGGGACGAGCCCTTGTTGTTGAGCGTCTCCGCGATGATCCGGTCGAGGTGGCGGCGCTCCGCGATCGCAAGGGCCAGGTCCGCCGTCTCGATCGCCCGGGCGGGCTGGCCGGAGCGCATGTAGGCCCGCGACAGGTTGCCGAGCAGCCCGGCCCGTGCTTCGTCGTCGCTGGCCTCGGCGAGGCGCGCCACCGCGGCCTCGAGCACCTCGACCGCCTCGGGAGGCTTGCCGGCGTCGATCAGGAGCTCGCCGAGGAGCGCTTCGGCGGCCCCCAGGAGCGTCGGGTCGGCGAGTGTCGCGGCGACCGCGATCCCCTCGAGGACGAGCGCCTGGGCAAGGTCGTGGCGCGCGGCGGCATTTGCCGACGACGCGGCCCGCAGGTAGAGCCCAGCCCGCTCGGCGGCATCCGCGGTGATGGCGATCGCCTGGCGCAGGAAGGCGACGGCCTGGTCATGGGCGCCGAGGGTGGCGGCCCGATCGGAGGCGCCCGACAGGGCAAGCCTGGCCTGGATCGCCACGGCGTCGGCCTCGGCGCCGTCGGCGGATGCCTCGTGGGCCGCCAGGTAATGCGAGGCGAGCGCGCCGGCCAGCTCGTCCTCGCCGAGTGCTTCGAAGTACCGCGCCGCCGACAGGTGCCGCACGCGGCGCTCGCGTTTGGCGAGCGTGCTGTAGGCCACCTCGCGGATGAGCGACTGGACGAATCGGTACTGGCCGCGCTCCGGGCTGCGCGGGTCGATCTCCAGGTCGAACAGCTCACGCCGGACGAGCGCGCGAAGGCGGGGCTCCAGGAGCTCGAGCTCGATCCCGCTGACCGCGGTCAGCCCGGCGGGCGTGAACGACTGGCCCAGGAGGGAGGCGTCGGCGACCAGGCTTCGGTCGGCCGGATCAAGCGCGTCGAGCCGGCTCGCGATGAGCGAGCGCAGCGTGTCGGGAACGGCCAGCTCGCCGAGCTCGCCCACCGGCCGGTAGGCGGCGCCGTCGCGCTGGAGGCGACCGCCCGCGACGAGGGAGCGCACGGTCTCGACCGCGTAGAGCGGCATCCCGTCCGCCCGGGCGAGGATCGCCCGGATCGCGGCCTCGGGGAGGCCGGGCACGAAGCCATCCAGGAGCTGCCGCATCGCGTCGTCGGTGAGCGGCTCCAGGGCGAGCTTCGTCAGGTTGCGCGTCGCCGACCCCCAGTCCGGGCGGCGGTCGAGCAGCTCCGGGCGGGCGAGCGTGATGACGATGAGGGGAACGTTCTTCGACCACTCGAGGACGTGCTCGATGAAGTCGAGCAGGCCCGTGTCGGCCCACTGGAGGTCCTCGAACAGGAGGATGGTGGTCGCCCGCTCCGCGATCCGCTCGAAGAAGATCCGCCACGCGGCGAAGAGGACGTCCCGGCCGCCGGCGGGCGCCGGCTCGAGCCCGAGGAGCGTGAGGAGAGCCGGCTCCACCCAGCGCCGGTCGTCCTCCGCGGGGACGTGCTCGGCGACGGTCGCCCGGATCCGATGGCGCGTGGCGGACTCGTCGTCCGTCTCGCCGAGGCCGACCCGGCGCCGGACCATCTCGCCGAGCGCCCAGAACGTGATCCCCTCGCCGTACGAGGGGGAACGCCCGCGGTGCCAGTAGATCGCCTCGGTGATCCCGTCGATGTACTTCTCGAGCTCCCACGCGAGCCGGCTCTTGCCGATCCCGCCGGGTCCGGTGATGGAGACCAGGCGCGTCCGCCGGTCGCGCCCGGTCGTGGCGATCAGGTCCTTCAGGAGACGCAGCTCCTCGTCCCGGCCGACAAAGGGCGGCTCGGGGAGGTCCGAGCGGCCCTGGCCGCCGCGCTGGGCGACGACGCGCAGGGCGCGCCAGGCCAGCACCGGGGCGGCCTTGCCCTTGAGACTCTGCTCGCCGGCCGGCTCGAACGCGATCGCCCCGCTCGCGGCGCGCTGGGTCGCCTCGCCGACGAGGACCGTGCCGGGCGCCGCCGCCGACTGGAGCCGGGACGCGGTGTTCACGAGGTCGCCCGCGACCATGCCCTGGTTCGTGGCGCCCAGGGTGACCGCGGCCTCGCCGGTCAGGACGCCCGCCCGGGCCTGGATCCCCGGGCCCAGGCCGCGGACCGCGTCGACGAGATCGAGCGCCGCCCGGACCGCGCGCTCGGCGTCGTCCTCGCGGGCCGTCGGGGCTCCCCAGACGGCCATCACGGCGTCGCCGATGAACTTCTCGACCGTCCCGCCGTAGCGCGCGATCACCTCGCTCGCGGTGTCGAAATAGCGGGAAAGCAGCTCGCGGGTCTCCTCCGCGTCGCGCCCCTCCGCGAGCGGGGTGAACGCGACCAGGTCGGCGAACAGGACGGAGACGAGCCGACGCTCGGCGACCGGGGCGACCGCGGCGTGGCCCGGGGGACGGTTCGCGGCGGCCGGTGCTCCACCGGTGCCCAGCGGGGCGGCGCACTCCCCGCAGAACGCGTCGCCCGGGTCGAAGGGCGCGCCGCACGAAGGGCAGGCAGCGGCGAGGGGCGTCGCGCAGCGCACGCAGAACCTGCGACCGGGCTTGTTCTCCGCGGCGCAGTTCGAGCAGATCATCGGGGGGCGCTCCGGTGACGGCGTGATGGCACGAGAGCGTACTGGAATCCGGGCGGGCAGTCCGCCGGCACGGTTCGCCGGGTCGCCCTGCGGCCGATCCGCCTTGGGATGGTCCGCCGGGTCGCCCCCGGACCGCTCCGCCGGGACGGCCAGAAACGCCCGTCCTGGGCGCACCCGAGAGACCCGCTACGCGATCCCGCGACGCTTCTCGAAGACGATCTGGAGGTCCTGGGTGGCGCCGGTGGCGAACGCGGCCTCGCTCAGGGCGAGGTAGTACTCCCACATGCGCACGAAACGATCGTCGAAGCCCATCGCCCGGACGGCGTCGAGCTGCTCCAGGAAGCGGGTCCGCCACGCCCGCAGCGTGCGCACGTAGTGGGGGGCGATGTCCTCCACCCCGGTGATCAGCAGGTTCGTGTCGCGCGTGGACCGCTCGATCACCGCCAGGGACGGGCACAGGCCGCCGGGGAAGATGTACTGCTGGATCCAGTTGGCCCCCCGGCGCTGGCTCTCGTAGGCCGCGTCCGGGAACGTGATCGACTGGAGGCTCATCCGGCCGCCGGGCGCGAGCGCCCGGTCGCAGACCTCGAAGAACGTGGCGAAGTACTCCGCGCCCACCGCCTCGAGCATCTCGATCGAGACGATCGCGTCGTACGTCCCGCTGATCTCGCGGTAGTCCCTGAGCTGAAGGTCGACCAGGCTCTCCAGGCCCGCCGCACGAACGCGCTCGCGGGCCAGCTCCCACTGGGCGCGCGAGATCGTGATCGACGTCACCCGGCAGCCCAGCTCGCCCGCCGCGTACAGCGCGAACCCGCCCCAGCCGGTTCCGATCTCCAGGACGTGCTGGCCGGGGGCGAGACCGGCGCGCTCCGCGATGCGCCGGTACTTGTTCCGCTGGGCGTCGGCCAGGGACTGGTCGGGACTGGCGAAGACGGCGCTGGAGTAGGTCAGCGTCTCGTCGAGGAAGAGGCGGTAGAAGTCGTTGCCCAGGTCATAGTGGGCCGCGATGTTGCGCCGGCTCCCGGCGCGCGTGTTGCGCCGGGCCCTGTGGGCAACGGTCCGGACGAGCTGCCCCGGCACGCGCCACCAGCCGGCCGACAGGGCGAGCGACGCGCGGTTCAGCGACGCCAGCTCGATGAGCGCGACGAGATCCGGGCTGGACCAGAGCCCGTCCATGTAGGCCTCCCCCGCACCGGTCTCGCCGTTGACGAGGATGCGCTGCAGGGCAGCGATGTCGTGCACGTGGATCTCGGCGCGCCGGGCGGACGAGCGGTCGCCGAATTCGCGACGCGATCCGTCGGGCAGGACCACGGTCAGGGAGCCGGTCCGGATGCGGCGTCCGGCCGCATCGCCGGTCCGCCGGGCAAGCCCCGCGAGAACGGGCTCGCGCGTCGGGGACACTCGCCGATCTGACGAGCGCTCGTTCACCGTGCGACCTCCCGGTGAAGACGGGTCGCCTCACCGTGACGGTGGAACCGGGCACCCTTGCGCCACAGGCGCCAGGCGTGCAGGTAGATGGCGGCGATCGTCTTGTGGGTGACGAACGGGTAGCGGACCAGCATGCGGGCGACGGTCCGGTCGGTCAGGGGGACGCGCTTCAGGACGAGGCTCGTGTGGAGCTGTGTCTCTCCGCCGTGTCCCTCGTCGATCGCGATGCGCAGGCCGGCCGCGTCCTCCCGGACGCGCACGACGTACTCCCCCTCCATCTCGATGAACGGCGAAACGTAGAAGTCCTTCTCCATCGACGCGACGTGCGAGGCTCCCCGGCGCTCCGGCGCAAGCGTGTAGAGGTGGCGTTCCGCGTGGGTATTGTGCACCTCGACCACGACGAAACGGAGCTCGCCTTCCGGGTCGCGGCACAGGAAGAAGCTGGCCGGGTTGAAGACGTAGCCGAAGACCCGCAGGTTGGTGACGAGCGTCACCCGCCAGCCGGTCGGGTCCACGCCCTGATCGCGGAGATGCTGCCGGAAGGAAGCGGCGAGATCGTGCGCGGGGGGATCGAGATGGTCGCCGTCCCGGAAGCTGAGGACGTTCCGCCGGTTGCGACTCACCAGCCGGATCCGGCCGGCCACCTCGTCGAGCTCGGCAAGATCCAGGGCGAAGTAGAAGACCGAGTAGTCGAGCCGGTGGCTGAACGGACGAGTGCGAAGGTGGGTGACCTTCCCCTCGAGCAGGTGCGACCTCATGCCGCGAGCTCATCGGCGGCCGCCGCCAGGAGCTCGGCCGCCTCGTAGCCGGAGCGGCAGCCGTCCTCGTGGAAGCCGTAGCCCAGGTGAGCCCCCGCGTAGTAGGTCCGCCGGTGGCCCTGCAGGACGCGCAGGTCAGCCTGGGCCTGGAGCGTCCGGAACGTGTAGAGCGGGTGGCTGAACTCGCGCGCCAGGATCACCCGGTCCGGGCTGACCCGGTCGCCGGGATTGAGCGACACGAAGTACTGCTCGGGGCCCGGGAGCGACTGCAGGCGGTTCATGTGGTAGGTCATGGTGACCGACGCGCCGGGCGGCGTGCAGCCCGGTTGCTCGACGGTCCACGACGCCCACGCGGCGGGCCGGCGCGGCATCAGGCGGTCATCCGTGTGGAGCACGACCTGGTTCGGCGTGTAGTCGAACCCGCCCAGGGCCGAACGCTCGGACCCGTCCGCGTCGCGCAGGACGCGCAGCGCGTCGTCGGCGTGCGAGGCGATCACGACCGCATCGAATCGCTCGGTGAACCCGCCCTCCGTCTGGATCGTGACGCCGGCGGCATCCCTGCTCACGGCGGCGACCGGATCGCCCGGGCGCACCGCGCCCGCGGGAAGGGCCGCCGCGATCCGCGCCACGTACTCGTGCGATCCGCCGCGAACCGTCCGCCATTGCGGCGCCCTGCCCAGGCCGATCAGGCCGTGGTTGTCGAGGAAGTGGAGCAGGTAGCGAACCGGGAACTCAAGGACGCGCTCCGGCGCCGTGGACCAGACCGCCGCCGTGATCGGGACCAGGAAGTGGTTGCGAAAGGCGGCTCCGTACCCCCGGTCGTCCAGGTACTCGCCCAGGGTGGCATCCGTGGGCGTCTCCGCGTCCAGGACCCGGCGCGCGTCGCGGTAGAAGCGCAGGACGTCAGCCAGCATCCGCGCATGGGATGGGCTGACGAGCGACGAAGGCCTGGCGAAGAGGCCACGTGCCCCGCGCGAGCTGAACTCAACGCCGCAGGCCTGGCAGGACGAGCCGAGCGACATGTCGCTCGGCTGCGTCTCGACACCCAGCTCCCGCAGGAGCGCGACGAACCGCGGGTAGGTGCGCTCGTTGTAGACGATGAAGCCGGTGTCCACCGCGACCGAGCCGCGGTCGGTGGGGACGACCACGGTCTTGACGTGCCCGCCCACGGCCGGCTCGCCCTCGAAGAGGCGAATCTCGTGGCGATCCTTGTGAAGGGCGTAGGCGGCGGTCAGGCCGCTCACGCCCGACCCGACCACGGCGACCTTCACAGGAGCGCCCCGTCGTCCGCCGGCCGGGATCCCCGATCGGCGGCGGTCGCGGCTCCCCGCTGCGCGGCCCGCTCCTCGAGCGCCCGCTGCATGCCGCCCGCGGCATTGCGGGCCAGCTTCGCAAACGCGCCGCCCAGGAACGGCTGGACGAGTCGCATCGGGCCGCCCAGGCGGATGTCGGCCGTGTAGAGGACGCGAGTCCCGGCCCCGAGAGGCTCGAACCGAATCTCGTCGACCGCCGCCACCCCGGAGCCGGAGCCGGAGAGGATGACCCGGCGGGGCGGTTCGAACGTCGTGATCCGGTATTCCATCGGGACGACGCGGCCGCCCATCCGGACGCCGAGCCGGAAGCGGGCGCCCACACCCACGGGCCCGGCGTCGATTCGCTCGGACGTCGCCGTGCCCGGGTCCCAGGCCATCGAGTTGGCGAAATCGGCGATGAAGGCGAACACGTCGTCGATCGGCAACGTGGTCTCGATCTGCTCCCGCAGCCTGGTCATCGTGGGCTCCGATCTGCGCGTTCGTTCATGATTAGCCGTCGTCATCCGCGTCCGGCACCTGCCGGCCCTGCGGACACCGCCACCCGGAGGAGTGCCCGTGGATCTCCCGTCGCTCGTGGACGACGCCCTCGAGGTGACGGTCGTCGGAAGCTTCTCCCGCGTTGGGTTCGTGCTCCGTCGCCTCCTGTTCGGATGGGCCCCCGCGGCGGATGGCGCCCTCGCCGGCCGGACCGCCCTGGTCACCGGCCCCACCTCGGGCCTGGGCCGCGCGGCGTCCGACGCGCTCGCCTCGCTGGGCGCCCGGGTGATCCTCGTGGGGCGCAGCGCGGAGCGGCTGGCCGCGGTGCGCGATGCCCTCGTCGCGACCCACGGCGAGGATCGGTTCCCGATCGTCGTGGCGGACATGGGATCGCTCGCATCGGTCCGGGCGGCCGTCGGCCAGCTCCTCGAGACGGAGACGCGGCTGGACGTCCTGGTGGACAACGCGGGGGCCATCTTCCCGGAGCGACACGAGAGCCCGGACGGGATCGAGGCCACGCTGGCCGTGCTCCTGGTCGGCCCATTCGTCCTGGTCTCGGGCCTCCTGCCGCTGCTCGAGCGCACTCCAGGTGCCCGGGTCATCTGCGTGACGTCCGGGGGGATGTACACCCAGAAGCTCGACCTCGACGACCTGCAGTCCACGCTCACCCCGTTCTCCGGCCCGCGTGCCTACGCGCGCGCGAAGCGGGCCCAGGTCGCCCTCGTCCGGGAGTGGGCGCGCCGCCTGCGCGGGACCGGCGTCACGATCAACGCGATGCATCCCGGCTGGGCCGACACGCCGGGCCTCGCGGAGACGCTGCCGGGTTTCTACCGCGCCATGCGCCCGGTGCTGCGAAGCCCGGCGGAGGGCGTGGACACGATTGCCTGGCTCGCCGCGGACCCGGCCGCCGCGGCGGCGAGCGGGTCGCTGTTCCTGGACCGGCGGCCGCGGCCGTTCGACCGGGTCCCCGGGACGCGACTGAGCGCGAGTGACCGTCGGCGCCTCTGGGACATGGTCGTGGCGCTGTCAGGGGCGCCCGACCCGGCCCCGAAGGCATGATCGATCGGCCGCGTGGCGGCTGCCCGCGGCCTCGCGGCGGCCGCTGGCGCCCCAGTGGCGGTTGCTCGCGACCTCGCTGCGGCTGCGTCCCGGGCGCAATGCCTCTACCCTAGCGGTCCTGCGCGGGAGTTCGACGCCCGTCCGTCGGCGGGCGGCTCCAGCCCAACCGGGGGTCCAGACGATGGCCGCTGCGCGGTCCGACGCCTTCGTCTTCTTTGGGGCCACGGGCGACCTGGCCTTCAAGCAGATCTTCCCGGCCCTCGCCGGGCTGGTGCGCGACGAGGGATTCGACCTGCCGATCATCGGCGTGGCGCGCTCGGGCGACCTGGACGCGCTCCGCGAGCGAGCCCGCCAGAGCCTGGCTGCCGCTGGCGTCGTCGACCGAGCGGCCGTCGACGCGCTCGCCTCCCGGCTGCGCTATGTCAAGGGCTCCGACGACGACGTCGAGACGTTCCACGCGCTGCGGCGCGAGCTGGGCGACGCGCGGCACCCGCTGCATTATCTCGCCGTCCCGCCGGCGCTCTTCGGCCAGGTGGTGACAAACCTGGCGGTCTCGGGCTGCGCCACGGGCGCGCGGGTGATCCTCGAGAAGCCGTTCGGGCGCGATCTTGCGAGCGCCGTCGCCCTGAACGCAACCGTCCACGAGGTCCTCGCCGAGCCCGCGATCTTCCGGATCGACCACTACCTGGGCAAGGAGCCGGTCCAGAACCTGCTCTACTTCCGGTTCGCCAACTCCTTCCTGGAGCCGCTCTGGAACCGCGACAACGTCGCGAGTGTCCAGGTCAACATGCCCGAGGCGTTCGACGTCGCCGACCGGGGAGCGTTCTACGACCGGGCCGGCGCGATCCGCGACGTCGTCCAGAACCACCTGCTCCAAGTGGTGAGCCTGCTCGCGATGGAGCCTCCGTCGGGGCATACGGGCGACGCGGTCCGGGACGGGCAGTACAAGGTCCTCGATTCGATCCGGCCCATCACGCCGGCCGACGTGGTGCGCGGCCAGTACCGGGGCTACCAAGACGTCAGGGGTGTCGCCCCGGGGTCGACCACGGAGACGTTCGCGGCCCTGCGCCTCCACGTCGACACCTGGCGCTGGGGCGGCGTGCCCTTCTACATCCGGACCGGCAAGAGCCTGCCGGTGACCGCGACCGAGGTCCTGGTGGAGCTGAAGCGCCCGCCCCATTCCGTGTTCGCCGAATCCCGGCCGCCGGACGCCGACTACTTCCGCTTCCGCCTGTCGCCGGACATGGCGATCTCCCTCGGCGCGCGCGCCAAGAAACCGGGCGAGGCCCTCGTCGGCGAGGCCGTCGAGCTCTACGCCTCCCACCAGAGCGGGAACGAGCGCGCCCCGTACCAGCGCCTGATCGGCGATGCCACGCGCGGCGACCAGTCGCTCTTCGCCCGCGAAGACTCCGTCGAGGCCGCCTGGCGCGTGGTTGACGGCATCCTGGACGACCGGACGCCACTCCACGAGTACGACCCCGGCACCTGGGGCCCGGACGCGGCGACGGCGATCCTGGCGCACGGGGATCGCTGGCACAACCCGGTGATCACCGGGGCCGACGCGAGCCCGGACGCGACGGGGTCGAAGGAGGCGCCGCGATGAGCGACGACGCCGCGCGTGCGCCGGGGGCGCCCGGCGCCCCGCCCACCTGGTCGAGCAGCGAGAAGGACGCCGTCGGGACGTCCCACTTCTCGAGCCGGGTGTGGTTCACCATCGGCCACGGGATCCTGAACGAGATCTACTGGCCCAGGGTGGACCGACCGCAGGTCCGCGACCTGGGGTTCATCGTCGCCGACGACAACGGGTTCTGGAGCGAGGTGAAGCGGGACGCGGCGCGCGAGGTGCGCTACCTGGAGCCGGGCATCCCCGCGATCATCACCACGCATCGCCATCCGCGCTACACCTTGACGCTCCGCGTCTGCGCCGACGACCACTCCGACGTCATCCATGTCGAGGCGCGCCTGGACGACCCGCGCGACGCCGGCGATCCGGCTCGCCTGGCGCACCCGCTCCGCCTGTATCCCCTGCTGGCCCCGCACCTTGGGTTCAGCGGCCTGCACAACAGTGCCTGGGCCGGCACGTACAAGGGTCGGCCCATGCTGTTCGCCCGGGATGGCACCGCTGCGCTGGCCCTCGCCTCGGACCCGGACCCGGCGCGTCAGAGCGTGGGCTACGTCGGCGCGTCGGACGGCTGGCAGGACTTCGCGACGAACGGGCGGATGACATGGACCCACGCGGCGACGGATGCCGGCAACGTGGCGGGGATGACGGAGCTGGTGCTCGCGGACGGGGTCGCCCACCTGGCCCTGGGCTTCGGGACGCGGCCCGAGGAGGCGGGCCTGGAGGCGCGTGCCGCGCTGACCGGCCATTTCGAGAACGCCTGGGACGAGTATGTCGGCAACTGGCACGGGTTCCTGCGGACGGTGAGCAGTCCCCCGGCGCACATCCCGCAAGAGGACCGTGACCTCTACCTGACGTCGGCGGCGGTCCTCCGCACCCACGCGGACCGGACGGTCCCGGGCGCGATCGTCGCCAGCCTGTCCATCCCCTGGGGAAACACGCGCAACGATCTCGGCGGGTACCACCTGGTCTGGTCACGGGACCTCGTCGAGTCGGGCGGCGCGCTCGTGGCGCTCGGCGCGGGCCGGACGGCCCGCCGCACGCTGGCCTACCTGGTCGCGACCCAGGAGCCCGACGGCTCCTGGGTCCAGAACCAGTGGGTGGACGGCGTGGCGTACTGGTCGGGCGTGCAGCTCGACGAGGCCGCCTATCCCATCCTCCTGGCCGGAGCGCTCCGGCGTGGCGGCGCCGCCGAGATGCACGGCATGGCGGGCAGCGACGCGGCGGCGTTCGAGCGCCTGCTGACCGAGGACGCGCTGGATCGCATGATCACGGCGGCGGCCCGGTTCATCGCCCGGACGGGACCGGCCACCGGGCAGGACCGCTGGGAAGAGAGTGCCGGGCTGACGCCCTCCACCCTGGCGCCGGTCGTCGCGGCGCTCGTCGTGGCCGCCGACCACCACCCGGAGCCGGCCGCGACCTACCTGCGCGAGCTTGCCGACGACTGGAACGCCTCGATCGAGGCGTGGACCTATGCGCGCGGGACGACGCTCGCCCGCACGCACGGCGTGGACGGCTACTACGTCCGGATCGCCTCACCCGACGTGCTGGCAGGTGCCCCGATCGCGACGCCCGTCCCGGTGCGCAACCGGCCGCCCGAGGCATCGATGGTTCCGGCCGACGAGATGGTCGGCACCGACTTCCTGGCCCTCGTGCGCTTCGGCCTGCGCAGGGCGGACGACCCGCGGATCCTCGCGACGCTGGCCGTGACGGACGCGCTCCTCCGGACCGAGACACCCAGCGGACCGGTCTGGCACCGCTACAGCGGCGACGGCTACGGGGAGCACGAGGATGGGAGCGCGTTCGACGGGACCGGCATCGGGCGCGGCTGGCCGCTCCTGGTCGGCGAGCGCGGTCACTACGAGCTGGAGGCGGGTCGGGATGCGCGACCCTACCTGGAGGCGATGCGCCGGATGGCGTCGGGTGGCGGGATGCTGCCCGAACAGGTCTGGGACGCCGACCCGATCCCCGCCCGCGGCCTGCTCCCCGGCCGTCCCAGCGGCTCGGCCATGCCCCTCGCCTGGGCACACGCCGAGTACGT
>JARLHH010000210.1 GCA_031292335.1 Candidatus Limnocylindrales bacterium
CGCGGCAGCGCCTCGTCCAGCGCGACCTCCGCCAGCGAGACCGGCACGGGCGAGTCCGGCCGCCAGCGGCGGGCAAGCTGGACGAGCATCCGCACGCCGTACTCACCCTTCGTGCTGAAGGAGATGGCGCCGGATGGGTGGTACGTGCGGACGCTCAGGGGTCTGGTCCTCGCGGTGCTGGAGCGGCGACCGGGGCGACGGGTCGGTCCCGCCGACGCGTTCTGGAACGCGGGCCCGCCGGGTGCCGGCTCAATTCCGACCTTTTCAGTCGGAAATGCTACACCCGCCCGCGCCGGAGCGTCAACGCGGACGCCAACTCCTGCCGTGCGACGACCACTTGTCATCTTGCGATGCTTCGTGAAAGGCGACACGATGCTGCTAACCGCTCGAGGCGACCCAGGTCAGCGCCGACGAGCGTTGCGGCATGAGGGGGAGCCATGGCATCGCTGATGGCGATTCGACACGCGAGGGCGGCGGCGGTCGTGCCGTTCACCATCGCGTTGCTGCTCGGCGCGTGTTCCGGCGGTGGGGGCGGCTCGTCGCCCGGCGGTGGTGGCGGTGGCGGGGCGACGGTCACCGATGCGTGCGCGCTGCTCACCGCGGCGGAGGTCCAGACGACCGTCGGCCATCCCGTGGCGACGACCGAGCCGTTCCAGAACCAGCCCGGGCAGCCCGGCTGCACATGGAGCTGGCCGTCGGACACCGGCACGGACGATGTGTCGCTCCAGGTCGTGAGCCCCGGTGGCAAGGCCGACTACGACTCGACCCGCTCCTTCCTCATCGGGTTTGCCGGCGGCCTGCAATCGCTCGGTGCCGCTGCCGCGAGCGAGGCCGCCCCGCTCAGCTCTTCGCTTGCGGAGGGGGTCGGCAACCTGTTCGCCACTGGCGACGTCGCGGGCCTCGGCGATGCCGCGTTCATGGGGCCGGGCCAGACCCTGTACGTCCTGAAGGGGGACACGGAGATCCAGCTGCAGCTCCTGGACGTCAGCGACACCGGCATCATGGACAAGACGACCCAGCTCGCGAAGATCATCCTCGGTCGGCTCTAGACCAGTTCCCGACTCCCCGAGGCATCAATGGCCGTTGCAGTCGATCCCGGTGCGGCTCGGCGACGGCCTACCCATTGATGATGGCGATGGCGTCCCACAGCGCCGCGTTGTAGTTGGGATCATGGAGGCCGACCTTCGCCTTCACGGCCAGCGCGAGCCGTGCGCACTCGCCGGCGCGGATCGCCTCCTCGACCGCGTGCCACTCGTCTGGCGTCGGGGCGTGGTCGATCGCTCGCCACCATGCCGTGCCCTCGGGGACGGGGGCAACCTTCTGCTTGCGGTACGCGCCCGACGTACCCAACGAACCGGTCAAGGTCACCCGGCGCACCTTCGAGAGCGCCGCGCGAATGTGTCGCAGCGCCGTGTTCGGCTCGCCCATTGCACGCTCCTCTCTGCCGGATCGGCGTTCGTTGCCTGATCGTGTTCGCGGTTCGCGACCAGGTCACGTGCCGGCGGAAGCCGTCAGACCGGTCCGGGTCAGCCCCCGGCGAGGTGCCGCAGCGCGACCGCCGCGTGGAGCGCGGCCCCGACGGCCAGCGCGGGCTCGTGGTAGACGACCCGGTTCGAGTGGTTCTGCGGTGCCACCGCGGGGTCGAGCTCCGGCGGGCAGGCGCCCAGGAAGACGAACGCGCCCGGAACGCGCTGCAGCACGTAGGAGAAATCCTCGCCGCCCATGATCGGGGCCGGCATGGGTCGCACGGCGTCCTGCCCCAGGAGGTCCGCCGCGACCCGTGACACGAAGGCGGCGAACCCCGGGTCGTTGAAGGTGACCGGGTAGCCGCGCTCCAGGTCCAGCTCGGCGGTCGCCCCGTGGGCCGCGGCGATCCCGGCGAAGACGCGCGTGACGCCCGCGTGGACGGCGTCGCGTTGCCCCTCGGAGACGGTCCGGATCGTGCCCTCGAGAGTGGCTGTCTCCGGCACGATGTTCGTGGTCGTGCCGGCGTTGATATGGGCGATCGTCACGACGGCGGGGTCGAACGCGTCGACCGTCCGGGTCACCATGACCTGCAGGGCGGTCACGATCTCGGCCGCCACCACGATCGGGTCCAGCGCCAGGTGCGGCTCCGACGCGTGGCCGCCCCGCCCATGGATGGTTGCCCGGATGAAATCAGCAGCGGCCATCTGCGCGCCCGGTCGATGGTTGACCGTCCCACTGGCGAACTTGGCGAGGCTGTGGATGCCGAACGCGGCGTTCGCCTCCTCGCCGGCCGGCAGGTCCAGGAGCCCCTCCTCGAGCATCGCCCGGGCGCCGTAGAAGCCCTCCTCGCCCGGCTGGAACATGAGCAGGACGCGGCCCGCCAGCTGCTCGCGTCGCGCCGCGAGGAGGCGGGCGCCGCCCAGCAGCATCGCCATGTGGGTGTCATGCCCGCAGGCGTGCATCGCCCCCGGGATCTCCGAGCTGAACGCGAGCCCCGTCTCCTCCTGGAGCGGCAGGCCGTCCATGTCGGCGCGCAGGACGATGGTCGGACCCGGACGAGCGCCCTCGACGACGGCGGTCACGGAGCTGATCGCCCTGCCGACACGCGGCGCCAGCCCCATCCGCTCGAGCTCGGCGACGACCACCGCCTGCGTCGCGGGCAGGGCCAGCCCGACCTCCGGCCGGCGGTGCAGGCGCCGACGCACGTCGATCATCTCCGGCAGGAGGGCGTGGGCATCGGCGAGCAGGTCCGGGAGCGCGGTGTGGTCGGTGGTCATGCACCAAGTATGCCCGGCCCGGGAGGCGTCACGTCTGGACACCGAGCCGCCCGGCGATGGCCTGGTGGATGTCGCAGAATCGCCGCATGGTCACGCCCCTCCCCGCGGAGTCGCCCCTGCCCGGCGCGACGTGGCGCCCGCTGGCTCCGGCCGACGCCGAGGCGCTGGAGCGTGCGATCGAGGCGGCCCGGGTCGAGGACGGCGGGCAGGAGGTCCAGACGCGCGACGACGTGCTCCGGGGGCTGACCGACCCCCGGGCGCCGGTCGCCACGAACTCGCTCGGGCTCGTGCGCCCTGACGGGAGCCTCGCCGGGTGGGCGACTGTCCACGAGCGGTTCCGCGCCAGCCTGGCCCGGCGGGTCTTCCTGGACGGCGACACGCATCCCGCCGTGCGCGGTCGCGGGATCGGCACGCAGCTGCTGCGCTGGGCCATCGCGCGGGGCGAGGAGACCCTGGCCGCGCAGCCCGCCGACCTGCCGCGCTTCCTGGAGGCGTTCCGCGACGTCAACGCGAGCGGCGCCGTGGCGCTCCATGTCGGGCACGGGTTCACGGTGGTCCGCCAGTACATGGACATGCGGCGCGACCTCACCGCCGCGCTTCCCGCGGAGGCGGCCGTGGCCGGCATCCGGATCGTCCCCTACGAGGCGGCCCACGCCGAAGCGGTGCGCCGTGCCCACAACGACGCGTTCGCCGACCACTGGAGCTCCGAGCCGGTGAGCCCGGAGGACTGGGAGCGCGACTTCGTGGGCGATCCGCACTTCCGGGCCGACCTTTCGTTCGTCGCGCTCGCCGGCGAGCAGGTGGCCGGGTACAGCGTCAACTACTGCAGCGAGGCCGACTGGGCCGCGGGCGACGTCCGGGACGCGTGGATCGGCCAGCTCGGCGTGCGGCGGGCATGGCGAGGTCGCGGCCTGGCGACCGCCCTGCTGGTGCGCGGCATGACGGCCTTCCGGGCGGCCGGCATGGACGCCGCATCGCTCGGGGTCGACACGGAGAACCCGACCGGCGCGGTTGGCCTCTACGAACGGGTGGGCTTCACCGTCAACCGGCGTTTCGTGCGCCTCCGTCGCGTCGTGCTGGATTGAGGCAGCGCGTGTCCATCGTCGTCCGCGAGGCCCGGCCCGAGGAACATGCGCAGCTCGGCGAGCTGGTGGTGGCCGCGTATCGCTCGCTGCCCGAGTTCGACGAGCCCGGCTACGAGCCGGAGCTGCGGGACGTTGCCCGGCGAGCCCGCGAGGCCGTGGTCCTTGCCGCGGTCGACGAGGTGGACGGGTCGCTGCTCGGTTGCGCGACCTACGTCCCCGGCCCGGAGAGCCCGTGGGCAGAGCTCCTGGAGCCGGGCGAGGCCGCGATCCGCATGCTGGCGGTGGACCCGGCGGCACGCGGCCGCGGTGCGGGGACCGCGCTGGCCGTGGCGTGCGTGAGCCGGGCGCGCGCGGAGGGCCGCAGCGCGGTCTTCCTCCACTCGATGGAGTTCATGCGCGCCGCCCAGGCGATCTACGCGCGGCTCGGCTTTGTCCGGCGGCCGGAGCGGGACTGGGAGCCCGTACCGGGAGTTCGCCTCCTGGGGTTCTCGCTCGCCCTGTAGGCGCCGGGGCGCCGGTCAGCTTCGGTTGCCGCCGAACAGCCGCAGCAGCATGAAGAACAGGTTGATGAAGTCCAGGTAGAGCTTGAAGGCGCCCATCACGGCGCCCTTCTCCATCGCCCCGGCCCAGGCCGCGACCGCGCCACTCTGGATCTGCTGCACGTCGTAGGCCGTGAGCACCGTGAAGATGACGACGCCGGCAACGGAGATGCCGAAGCTCAGGAAGCTCCAGCCGATGAACAGGTTGACGACCATCGCGACCATGAGCCCGACCAGGCCCATGAAGAGGTACGCGCCCAGGTTCGAGAGGTCGCGCTTGGTGACCGCACCGTAGAAGGCGGCCGCGGCGAAGACGCCCGCGGCGGCGCTCCCGGCAGCCACGACCGAGCCGAGGTCATAGACCTGGAGGATGAACCCGAGGGTGACGCCCGTCAGCGCGGCGTAGGCGAAGAAGAGCAGCAGGCCCACCGTGGCGGGAATCCTGCGGATGGCCAGGGTCAGGCTGAACGCGATCACGAGCTGGGCGATGATCAACGGCAGCACCAGCCCTTCGAGGTTGGCCAGCTGCGTGTCGGACAGGCCGGCCACGACCGCGCCGACGCCGGTCGTGAGCAACAGCCCGAGGAACATCCAGAAGAACGCCTGGGTCAGGAATGCCTGCGCGAGCCGGGCATCCGGGCGGACGCCGACCCGGCTCGGGTTTGCGTACTGGTTCGTGAACATGGTTCGAGGATCTCCTTGGTGGCGTGCGGAGCTCCGACTCCGGATCTCTATTCTCGCCAAGTCGCGAAAGCCTGCACGCGACGGCTCCCGGGGCCGCGACGACGCCCGTCAGCGCAGGCCGGCGTGGTCCGTGGTTCGCGCCGCGGTCGAACTGTGCGCCTCGGCCTGCTCGGCAGCACGGGCAAGCACCCACAGGAGGTCGGCGAGCCGGTTGAGGTAGGGCAGCAGGTTCGGACCGGGCACCAGGCTCGCGCGGTCCAGCGTGACGGCCCGCCGCTCGGCCCGCCGGACGATGGTCCGGGCAAGCTCCAGGGCTGCGCTCGTCCGGGTCTCGCCGGCCACGACGAACTCCCGCGGCGCGGCGATCCGCGTCTCGTAGTCGGCCAGGAGCGTCTCGATCCCGGCGACCATCGCGGCCGAGACGCGCGTCGTGCCGTCCTGGAGCCGCTCCCAGGCCGCCGGGTTGGCGGCCAGCTCCGCGCCGACCGTGAAGAGCTCGCGCTGGATCCGGAGGACGATCGGCTCGAGCTCCGCGAGGGCGGGCGGGAGCGCGTCGAGCCGGCGCTTGAGGTCCAGCTCCGCCCGGGCGAGCCCGAGCGCCGCAACGGTCTCGTCGATCGTGCCGTAGGCCTCGGTCCGGAGGTCGTCCTTGGGGATCCGGTCGCCGCCGAAGAGCAGGCCGGTCGTGCCGTCGTCGCCCCGCTTGGTGGCGACGGAGAAAGGGTGCCCGGGCGAGGAAGCCTCGCCGCTCACCACATGAGGCCCGCGTCGCGCGGGTCCCAGCGCTCGGCGAGCAAGGTCACCTTGACCGGGTGATTCATGACGGACTCGGCCTGTTCCTTGACCTGCGCGATCATTGAGCCAGCGTACGGGCAGAAGGGCGTCGTGAGGATCATCTTCACCTCGGACTCGGTCTCGCCCAAGATCACCTGCTTGATCAGCGCCAGCTCCACCACGTTCATCCCGATCTCGGGATCCACGACGTCGCGCAGGGCGTCGAGGATCGCGATCTCCTTGGCGCGTCGCTCGAGGTCGAACGCGGAGACCGCGGCCGGATCGGTCGTGGGTGCAGTGATGGGTTGCTGGTCGGTCATGGATGGCTCTCGATGGTGCCGCGGGATCGCGGCGGCTCGCACGAAGGGTAGCACCGATGCGCGGAAAGACGAGCCCGCAGGTCGGGATTGGCGACCGCCTGGGCGGGTTGTCGGGGCGGGTTGTCGGGGCGCAACCTCGGGTTCCGCTGGCGACGTCATCAGCGGGTCGCCCGTCCTCAGCCGCGGATGACGGCCGCTCCCGGGTCGATGACGACCCCCGGGCGCTGCAGCTCGGGGGGCAGGCCCGCCGACTCCGACTCGCTGAAGCCCGGCCCGGTCAGTGACCCATCGGGCCGCAGGAACTCCGCATAGCGCTCCGGGTGGTCCGCGGCGTAGCAGTAGGCGAAGGCGATCCCCAGCCTGCGCAGCTCCGGCTGGTCGGTGAGGATTCGGGTCAGGTCGTAGCCGGAGCGTCGCATCTCGAGCAGCTGGCGGACGGTCAGCCGGCTGCCATAGCAGAACGGCTCGCCGTTCATCACGAGCGGATCGACCTGCACCCACTTGATGGTCATCGGTCAGCCGCCCTTGTAGATGGCCCACAGCAGGCGGTTGCGCTTGCGCGCGTCACCGGACAGGCCACGGTGCCAGTGGAAGACCTCGATCGCCTGGTCAAGGCCGCGCTCGGCGGGGCCTCGCTCCTCGCCCGACAGGACGGCCGCGAGCGCCACGCGAACCCCCTCGGACAGCGAGATCAGGTCATCCATCGGGACGCGGCGACGCCGGTAGACTGGCGCGACCCATTCCGCCCATTCGCGGACCTGGGCCGGGCTGTCCGACGCCACGGCGAGAGCGACGCGCTCCAGGTAGCCGTCCGTGTCCCGGAGAAGATGCCGCAGGCCGGCCTCTCCCTGGCGCTCGCGGAGCGTCGGATCGCGATCGACGGCCGCCTCCAGCGCGCGGACGGCCAGCCGGGCGCGCGCTGCGCGGATGCGGTCCGCGGCGGCGGGGAAGCCGGCGGTCATGTCCGGCATCGGGAGGCCCAGGGCGGGATGGCTCACGGCGCGAAGTCTACCCAATCGGTTGGGGGGCGATGCCCGGCGTGGGCGCCGGAGCCCAGCGCAGGCCACGCCCGACGCCGGCGGCACCGGACAGGCGCGGGCCACGGCCGACGCCGGCGGTACCATCCGCTCCATGCCCGATCGCGAGCCCGGCGACCGCCCGCCGCGGCGACTCCTGGAGCACGCCCCGTCGGAACGCTATGCCGCGACCCGGACGGGAGGTCCCGGCGACGACCAGCCCGTCGGCGGCCCGGCGCGCGACCGCGGGGGTCCAGGCCGTGGCGGCGAGAGCCGCGGCCTGCGACGCGCATTCCTGCTCGGCCTGGTTGCGGCAGCGCTCGGGGCAGCCGTCCACGTGGCGTTCGCGGTCCTGCTGCTGGTGACCGGGGGCCTGCTCGTGGTGGCGGCGACGCTCGGCTTCGTTGTCGGCGCGGTCGTCCGATACGGCGCAGGGTCCCGCGTCCGCGCCGGTGCGGTGCGAGGGCTCGGCCTGGCCCTGGCCCTGGCTGGCATCGTCGCGGCCCTGACCATCAACTGGAGCCTGTCCGGCGAGTATCTCGGCCCGCTGGACTTCCTCGCCCAGGTCTACGGAGCCCTCGTCCCGCTCCAGCTCGCGGCTGCCGGGGCCGGGGCGCTCGCCGGAACCCGCTGAGCCACGGAGGTCCGTTCGGATGCCGCACTTCCCGAGCTTCGAGCACTGGTTCCCACCCAGCCCGCCCCCGAAGCGCCGCCCGTCGCCCGCCTACACGCTGCGCCACCCCACCGAGGAGGACCTCGCCACCCTCGACGGCCGCCTTCGCGACTGGATGGAGCAGCACGGATCCATGGGCCCCGGGCGGGCCTGGTCGCGCGACCTGGCCGCGACCTCGTGGCTGGCGGAGGCCGTTGGGGCGGAGGGCGGGTCGGTGGGGGCTGACACGGCGGGTGCCGACCCGGCGGAGGCCGAAGCGACCGAAGCCGGCGCGCCGGGGGCGGTTCTGCCCGGCCGGCCGCTCGGGATCCTGCTGGGACTCGCCTCGCCGCATGCCGCCGGCGTGGCCTCGATCCAGCGCATCGCGGTGGACCCGGAGTTCCGACGCCGCGGGATCGGTCGGGCGCTCGTCGCCACGTTCTCCGACGCGCAGGAGCGGTCGGGTGCGGCGCGACTCACGGCCACCTGCCGCCCCGACGACCGCCCGGCACTCGCGTTCTTCACGGCGCTCGGGTTCCGGCCCAACGCGGGGCCGGGCAGCC
>JARLHH010000027.1 GCA_031292335.1 Candidatus Limnocylindrales bacterium
GTATCGCTCGCGACGTGACTGACGTGCGGCGCGCGACCGAGGAATTGCGTGCCGCCCAATTGCGCCTCATCGATCACGAGGAGCATGGCGCGATCATAGGGCCGGTCGCCAGGTTCGCGTTGCGCCCACCGAGAGGCGTCCCCGTGAACGATCCCGGACCGCAACCGGACGGGCCCAACCCGGCCCCGCAGCCTGCGCTACGATCGCCGGGTCCGCGTCCCGTCCCGGGACGGCCGGGTCGGGCGTCTCGTCGCAGCGGCCACGGAACGGCAGGAGGGGCCCCAATGGCGCGTCCGATCCCGGCGAGGTTCTACGTCAACAGCGGAATCGTCTCGTCGCGCACGGACATCCACAACCTGCTCCGGCCGCTCGTGAAGCAGACCGTCGGCTACCGCTACTTTCGCGGCCGGGACCTGGTGGCGTCGGGGACCGGCTGGGTGGAGCGGGTCGTGATCGACGAGCCCGAGACCTCGAGCTACTTCACGCCGATCTCGATCTGCCTCAACGTCGATTCGTTCGAGCAGCTGGACTTCGAGACGCGGCCGGACCAGCTCGTCGTCTACGCGCTGGTCCAGGGCGACGAACGAGTGGTGCTGGAGTACGCGCCTGCCGGCGAACGCGACTCGACCGCGCCGGTGCCCGGTCAGCTCGCGTTCGACACGAGCGGCTTCATCCAGATGGAGCTGCTGGCAGCGCCCGACGACGAAGAGGGCTGACGGTCGTCCGGCGCCGGCGGCCACGCCGGCCCGGCCGGGCACGGACCCCCGCTAGGATTCCTCACGCACGTACGGGACCCCGAGCGCGGCGGGCGTTCCGATGCGACGCCGGGCAAGGGTCGTCGACGCGGCGGCGAGGACCACGACGGTCATGATGTACGGCAGCGACGAGAAGAACTCGGAGGGGAGCTGGACGCCGTGCGTCTGGAGGGTGAATCCGAGGCTGGACAGCGCCCCGAAGAGATAGGCGCCGACGACGAGCAGGTCGGGCCTCCAGAACGCGAAGATCACGAGCGCGATCGCGATCCAGCCATCGCCGGCCGTGAGACCGTCCGTCCAGATCGGCGCGATCGCGAGCGTGAAGTAGGCGCCGCCGAGCCCGGCGAACGCGCCGCCGATGATCGTGTGCACGTAGCGGTACCGCGTGACGTTGATCCCCATCGCGTCCGCCGAGCGCGGCGATTCGCCGACCGCCCGAAGGTACAGCCCGAAGCGCGTGCGGAACAGGTAGAACGTCACGAGCGCGACGAGGACCCAGGAGAAGTACACGAAGGCGTCCTGGTTGAGCAGGATCGGTCCGACGACCGGCACGTCCGAGAGCCCGAGCACGTCGAGCTTGACCAGCTGGTGCACGCCGTGCTGCCCGCCCACGCCCCAGACCTGCCCGGCGTACGACGACAAGCCGATCGTGCCCGCGAAGATCGTCAACGCGAGTCCGGAGACGATCTGGTTGACCCGGACCGTGATCGAGAGGAAGGCGTGGATCAGGGCGAGGGCTGCTCCGGCCAGCGCCGCCGCGATGATGGCCGCGACGAGCACGGCCAGACCCGGGCCGCCGAGCGTCTGCGACACGAAGAACGCCGTGACGGCGCCCATCAGCATCATCCCCTCGACCCCGAGGTTCAGGACCCCGGAGCGCTCCGCGAGCAGCTCCCCGAGTCCGGCGAGCACGAGCGGCGTGCCGTAGGCGATGGCCGAGACCGCGATGGAGACGATGAGATCGGCGTTCATGGGGCCACCTCGGCTCCGGGTTCGTCGTCCAGGCCGGGGGCCCGCGCCGGGGCCCGGCCGAACCGGATCCGGTAGCGGCCGAGGAACTCCCCGCCCAGCACGCTGAACAGGATGATGCCCTCCATGGTCCCGACCAGGCCGATCGGGAACGTCGGCCCCTGCAGGGCGAAGCCGGCGTTGGTGAGCGCGCCGATCAGGATCGACACGATCACGACCGCCAGCGGGTTGTACATCGCCAGCGCGGCAACGACGATGCCCGTGTAGCCGTAGCCTGCCTGCTCGAGCCCGCGGGGGTCGAGCACGTGCCCGAAGTCCCCGATCTGGCTCGCGCCGGCGAGCCCGGCCAGTGCGCCGGACAGGGCCATCACCGCGACGATCGTGCGCCTGGTGCGCATCCCGGCATAGTTGGCGGCCGCGGGCGAGTCGCCCATCACGCGCATCTCGAAGCCGAACCGGGTGAAGCGGAACAGCGCCAGCAGGAGGACCGCGAGCACCGCCCCGAGCACGAAGCCGAACGGCAGCGTGAACGAGCCCAGGAGGATCCCCGGCCAGTCGGAGGAGGGGAGCAGGTTCTTGCCCTGCGGGAAGACGAGCGCGCTCGACGAGGTCAGGTCGCGCCAGAAGGACGTGCTGTCGTAGATCAGGTAGTACATGAACAGACCAGCCACGTAGTTGAGCATCAACGAGACGAGGATCTCGTTGGTACGGAGGTAGGCGCGCAGCAGCCCCGGGATCAACGCCCAGGCGAGGCCGGCCAGCGCCCCGCCGAGCGCCATCATCACGATCAGGATGGGCAGCGGCCAACCGCCGCACAGAAGGCCCACGCCGGACGCGCCGACGGCACCCATGTAGAGCTGGCCCTCGCCGCCGATGTTCCAGACGTGCATCCGGAAGGCGATGGCGACGCCGAGGCCCGTGAACAGGAGCGGCGTCGCGTAGATGAACGTGGCCGTGAGGGCGCCATCCGCGGTGAACGAGGCCGCGTAGATCTGCTGGTACGTGCCGATGGGGTCGTGCCCCGACACGGCCAGCACGATGCCGGCGATGATCGACGCCATCACGAGCGACACGATCGGAAGCGCGACGCGCTGCCACCTCGGGGTGACCAGGTTGCGCTCGATGGCGATCACGAAGCGGCTCCGGCCATCATCAGGCCCAGGTGCTCGTAGGTCGCGCTTGCGGCTTCCACCACGCCCACCACCCGGCCTTCGTAGAGGACGGCGATCCGGTCTGACAGCTCGACGATCTCGTCCAGGTCCTCGCTGATCAGCATGATCGCGGCCCCCTGCTTCGCCGCTTCGACGAGCACGCCTCGAACGTACTCGGTGGCACCGACGTCGAGCCCGCGCGTCGGTGAGGCGGCGATCACCAGGCGCGGCCCGGACGACAGCTCGCGGGCCAGGACGACCTTCTGGACGTTCCCCCCGGAGAGCTGGCGGACCAGCGTGCCGGGACCCGGCGCCCGGATGTCGAAGCGCGCCATGAGCGCGGTCGCCTGCGTCTCTGCCCGCCCCATCAGGAGGATGGGCCCGGAATGCGGGCTGCTGCTCCGGTAGGACTTCAGGATCAGGTTCTCCGCCACGGACAGGTTCGGCGACACGCCGGTCCCCATGCGATCCTCGGGAACGTTCGCCACGCCCCGGTTGATGGCGTCCCGGGGATCGCCGGACGCCACGTTCTCGCCGCCGATCCGGATCGTCCCCTGGGTGAACGGCCGGAGCCCGGCGACGACCTCTGCCAGCTCGCGCTGCCCGTTCCCGGACACCCCCGCGATCCCGAGGATCTCGCCGGCGGTGATCTCCAGGGAGACGTCCTTGAGGGCGTCGATCCCGAAGTCCCCCCGGACGTGCACGCCCTCGAGGGCGAGCACGGGAGGTTGGGCGGGCGCCGGCTTTGGCTCGACGCCGGCAGCCCGGGGATGCACGTCGAACGACATCTCGTGGCCGACCATCAGCCGGGCGAGCTGCCGCGCGTCCGTCCCGGCGATGTCGAGCGTGGTGATCGAGCGGCCCTTGCGCAGGATCGTCGTTCGGTCGGCGATCGCGAAGACCTCGGGCATCTTGTGGGAGATGAAGATGACGGTGCTGCCCTCGGCGACCATCTCCCGGACGCTCGAGAAGAGCTGGTCGATCTCGGCCGGGGTCAGGACGGTCGTCGGCTCGTCGAGGATGAGGATGCTCGCGCCGCGGTAGAGCGCCTTGAGGATGTCGACCCGCTGGCGCTCGCCGAGCGACAGCTGCCAGATCCTGGCCTTCGGGTCGACGGCCATCTGGTACCGCGCGGCGATCTCTTCGATCTCCGCCTCGACCGTGCGGGCGGAGAAGGTCACCCCGCCATGACGCGACCAGCCCAGAACGACGTTCTCGGCGACCGTCAGGCTGTCGACCAGGCTGAGGTGCTGGTGGACCATGAAGATCCCGGCCGCCTGCGCCTCGTGGGGAGAGTGCAGCCGGACCGGCTTGCCGTCGATGCGGATCTCGCCCTCGTCCGGCCGGTAGAGCCCGGTCAGGATGTTGCAGAGGGTGGTCTTTCCCGCGCCGTTCTCGCCCAGCAGCGCGTGGACTTCGCCATGTCGCGCTTCGAACGTGACGCGGTCGTTGGCGACCACGCCCCCCGCGAAACGCTTGGTGACGCCGGATGCCGCCACCGCCGGGGGGGCCCCGGCGGTGGCGGAGTTGGCGGCTGTGGGGTTCACTCCGGCAGGTCGGAGGTCCACGGTCGCTCCTCGGCGGAGTGAGGTCTCGTCAGGCCCGGTCCCGGATCAGCCCTTCGGGCTGCCGATCACGCCCTGCACGAAGAAGCTGATCGAATACTTGCTGAGCCCGGTCGGCGTGTAGACCGGCAGGGTGACGCCCGCCGGCACGCCGATGCTGCCGTCCTGGGCGGTGATCGGGCCGGTGAACGGGTCGAACGTGCCGGCCTTGATCGCGTCTTCCTTGGCGGTGATGGCAGCCTGCGTCGCCGCATCGACCGACTTGCCGAACGGCGCCATGATCACGAACCCGTCATCGAGACCGCCGTAGTAGAAGTGCGTCTTCCAGGTGCCGTTCATGGCAGCGGCGACGTCGTTGATGTAGTAGGGCCCCCAGTTGTAGGTGGTTGCAGTCAGCCAGGCGTTCGGCGCGAACGACGTCTGGTCGGAGTCGTAGCCGGTCCACTTGAGGCCCGCCGCCTCGGCGACCTGGCCGGTGGTGGGGCTGTCCTGGCCGTCGGCGAGGACGTCGACGCCGTCCGCGACCAGGCTCTCGGCCGCCTGGCGCTCGGTGGCCGGGGCAAACCAGGTGTTGGTCCAGACGACCTTGACGGTGGCGTTGGGGTTCATCGAACGCGCGCCCATCGTGAACGCGTCGATCTCGCGGATGACCTCGGGGATCGCGAACGGCGCGACGAAGCCGATCTTGCCGTTCTTGGTCGCGGCGCCTGCGGCCATGCCGGAGAGGTAATCGCCGTTCTCGCCGGCACCGTAGTACTCAGCGAGGTTGGTCAGCTGCTCGGTGCCGGTGGCCTGCTCGAACAGCACGTTGGGGTACTGCTTGGCCGCCGCGACCAGCTGGTCCTGGTAGCCGTACGACGTCGCGAAGATGATGTTCGCGCCCTGGTTCACGAGCTGCGTGATGACCTGGGCTGCCTGCGGCCCTTCCGGCACGTTCTCCTTGAAGAGCGTCTGGACGCGCCCGCCGAAGTAGCTCTGCACCGCCAGGCGCCCCACGTCGTGGGCGTGGGTCCAGCCGGCGTCGCTCGCCGCGCCGACGTAGATGAAGGCTGCCTTGAACGGGTGGCTGGTGGTCCACTGGTCCGCCGCGCTCGTCAGGGTCGGTGAGGGCACCGGCGTCGCCAGCGACGCAGCCTGGGACGGCGATGCCGCCGCCGAGGGAGCAACAGACGCCGGCGCGACCGACGCGGGTGCGGCGGCCGAAGCCGGTGCAACGGACGCCGGCGCGACCGACGCTGGTGCCGGTGTCGAGGACGAGCTGCACGCCGCCAGCAGGGCCGCGACGACCCCGAGCACGGCGGACAGCCAGATGGTTCGCCTGGTTCCGTTCACAGAGCTCCTCCTTGATTGCCAAGATCGTGCCGAGCCCGATGGGTCACAGTCTGGCCCATCAAGCCCGCGCCGGTGGTGCGAATCGGCGGAACCCCGGCATCACGCGCTGGGTCCGCCCCGCCCCGGTTCTGAGCTCCTCGCCGGCAACGGGATGCCGCCGAGGAGCCGGCCGGCCACGCTTCTTCGTCTCCTCCACGCGATCCCCGGGCCGGCTTGACGGCCGCGGGCAGGTGCGACACGGGACGCAGCGACACCGCACCGTGGAGTCCCGTCCCGGGTGCGATCGTCGGTCTAGGATAGCCGCCCGCGATCCGTCCGATGGGGCATCGGCGTCCGGCCTGGTGTCGTTTGGGATACCCTTCCGCGGATGTTCGAACGCACCGCGCTGCCTGCCGGGCCGCGCGTCATCACCGCACGACTGCCCGACGCCCGCTCCTTCACCGTCGAGGCACACGTCCTGGCCGGCTCGCGCCACGAGGCGCCCGGACAGGTGGGCTGCGCCCACTTCCTGGAGCACCTGTCGTTCAAGGGCACGCGCGCGTACCCGACGACGCGTGCCCTCTCGGAGGCCGTCGAGGGCCTGGGCGGGACCTTCAACGCGTCGACCGACCGCGAATCGACGGTCTTCTACGTGCGGGTCCCCGCCCGCCACGCCGTAACCGCGATGGAGGTGCTCGGCGAGCTCGTGGTCCGGCCGAACCTCGACGAGGCGGAGATCGAGAACGAGCGGGACGTCATCGTCGAGGAGATTCGCTCGTACCTCGACGATCCCGCCGAGCACGTGAACGTGCTCTTCGACCTGGCCATGTTCGACGACACGCCGCTCGGGCGCGAGATCGCCGGCTCCGAGGAGGGCGTGCGAGCGCTTCCGGCCGCCGCCATCCACAAGTTCTGGAGGGAGCACTACCGGCCCTCCAACGTCGTCGTCGCGGCGTCCGGCGACATGCCCCATGACCGGGTCGTCGAGCTCGCGGCGGCCGCCTTCGGAACCGGAGCCGGTTCGCCTTCCGGGTACCTGCCCGCTCCCCGGATTCCCGCCGGGCTGCGCAGCCTGCGGGCGACGCGGCCGGCAACCCAGGCCCAGCTCGTCCTGGGCGTCCCGGCGCCACCGCGCGATCACCCGGACCAGTGGACCCTCTCCGTCCTGAACGCCGTCCTCGGTGACGGCATGTCGAGCCGGCTCTTCCTGGAGGTCCGCGAGGAGCGCGGCCTCGCCTACGATGTCGGGAGCTCCACCGTCGAATACAGCGACGCGGGCGTGCTCTCCGTGTATGCCGGCGTCGACCCGGGACGGATCAGGCCCACCATCGCGGCGGTGCTCGCCGAGCTGGCCCGGCTCAGGGACGAGGACGTGCCGGACCCCGAGATGGCGAAGGTCAAGGCCTACCTGGCCGGGCGCCTGGAGCTCCGCCTGGACGAGACGAGGTACCTGGCGTCCTGGATCGGCACCCAGGAGGCGCTCCACGATCGGGTCCTCACCCCGGAGCAGGCGCTCGCCGCGATCGACGCCGTGACGGCCGGCGACGTTCGCAGGCTGGCCGGCAGGCTCTTCGTCGACGAGGCCCTTCGGCTTGCCGTCGTCGCCCCCGCCGGGAAGGGCCGCGGGCTCGAGCCGACGCTGCGGCTCCCCGTCGGCCGCCCGGCCGTCCACGCATGACCGAGATGCCGCTCGACGCGGCGCCGGCGACCGCGCGGCGGCTCGCCCGGCTCCATCTCCGCACCGGCATGCTGCGCCTGGCCCGCCTCGAGCTGGAACAGCTGGCCGGTGCGGCGGCGCTCGACACCGAGGGGATCCTGGACCTTGCGGAGGTCCGCTGGCGCACCGGCGACCTGCGTGGCGCCGCCGAGGCGGCGGGCGCCTGGCTCGACGCGGGAGCTGCCCGCGGGGTGCCGGCCGGGCACGA
>JARLHH010000211.1 GCA_031292335.1 Candidatus Limnocylindrales bacterium
CGCGCGCCAAGATGGCGGTGTTTTCGCGCGACGCCTCGATCGACCCGGTGGGCGCCGGCGTGGGCATGCGCGGTTCGCGCGTGGAGGCCGTGGTGCAGGAACTGGAGGGCGAGAAGATCGACATCATTCCCTGGTCGCCCAACACCGCGACCTTCGTGGTCAACGCGTTGGCGCCGGCCGAGGTCAGCAAGGTGGTGATGGACGAGGAAGGCGGGCGCTGCGAGGTGGTGGTGCCCGACGATCAGCTGTCGCTGGCGATCGGGCGGCGCGGGCAGAACGTGCGGCTGGCGAGCCAGTTGACCCGCTGGGATATCGACATCCTGACCGAAGCCGAGGAGAGCGAGCGGCGCCAGGAGGAATTCCGCCGGCGCACCGGGCTGTTCGTGGAAGCGCTGGATGTGGACGATGTGATCGCCGGCCTGCTGGTGACCGAAGGGTTCAACACCGTCGAGGAACTGGCGTTTACGCCGGTGGACGAGGTGGCCAACATCGAGGGCTTCGACGAGACGGTGGCCCAGGAGCTGATCCGTCGCGGCGAGCAGTTCCTGGTCAAGCGCGACGGCGCGCTGAACGACCAGCGCGTTGAACTCGGCGTGACCGACGAGATCGCGGCGATCGAGGTGCTGACCCCGGCGATGCTGGTGGCGCTCGGCGAGAAGGGCGTGAAGACGCTCGACGACCTGGGCGATCTGGCGTCCGACGAGCTGGTGGAGATCGTCGGCGAGGCGAACATGGACGAGGCGGTGGCCAACGACGTGATCATGGCCGCGCGCGCCCACTGGTTCGAGGGCGAGGACGGCGCGCCGGCCGCGGCCCCGCAAGAGGCGGGCGCCGAGGCTGGAGCCGAGGAGGCTGCAGCTGACGAAGCTGGAGCTGACGAAGCTGGAGCCGAGGAGGCTGGGGCCGAAGAGGGCGAGAGCGCCGAGGCTGCAACCGACGAGGCTGGGGCTGGCGAGAGCGCCGACGAGGACAAGATCGGGGAGCCCGGTCACGCGTGATCTGACCGAGTCTGACGACGAGGCGGACGAGCCGGAGCGCGGGCCGTTGCGGCGCTGCGCGGTGACGCGCGAACGTCTGCCGAAGGAGCAGATGATC
>JARLHH010000212.1 GCA_031292335.1 Candidatus Limnocylindrales bacterium
GCTACCTGAACGCCTGGGTGGACCGCGTCTCGCGGATGGTGCTGCGCGACAAGAACCACGCCTGCGTGATCGTCTGGTCGCTGGGCAACGAGTCCGGCCACGGTGCCAACCACGAGGCTGCCGCCGCCTGGCTGCGGCGCTACGACCCGACCCGCCCGCTCCACTACGAGGGGGCGATCCGCTGGGACTGGGCCAGCGACCAGGGCGTGAGCGACCTCACCTGCCCGATGTACCCGCCGATCTGGGCGATCACGGGGCACGCGGCCTCGGGTCGCCAGCGCCACCCCCTGATCATGTGCGAGTTCTCCCACGCGATGGGCAACAGCAACGGGACGCTGGCCGACTACTGGGACGCGATCGAGCGCACGCCCGGGCTCCAGGGTGGCTTCGTCTGGGAGTGGTGGGACCATGGGCTGGTCCAGGAGCTGCCCGACGGGACGCGTCGCTGGGCCTACGGCGGCGACTTCGGCGACGAGCCGAACGACGGCAACTTCTGCATCGACGGCGTGGTCTTCCCCGACCGGACCCCAAAGCCGGCGCTCTGGGAGCACCACGCGATCGCAGCGCCCGTGCGGGTGAGCGCGACGGGGCGCGACCTCGACGCCGGCCGCATCACGATCCACAACCGCCAGGACTTCCGCGACCTGGCCTGGCTCCGCGGGCAGCTCGAGGTGGCAGTCGACGGCGTCGTCGTCCACGCCGCGGAGCTCCCGCTGCCGGCTCTCGGGCCGGGCGGGAACGCCGCCGTCGACGTGCCCGGGTGGGACGCGATCCGGCGCGGCGGCGGCGAGGCCTGGCTCACGGTCCGCTTCGTGACCGCTGCCGCCGAAGCGTGGGCGCCCGCCGGGCACGAGGTGGCCTGGACCCAGCTGCCGCTGGTGGCGCTTCCGGTACCCGACCCGAACGCGCCCCACGTCCGCGGCGTCTCGCACCGCGGCATCCCGGTCGACCTCGAAGGTCTGCTGATCCACGACCTCGTCACCGCGCCGCCGCGCCTGAGCCTCTGGCGGGCCCCCACCGACAACGACCGGATCCCGGGCCTGGCCGCGGAATGGGAGCGGCTGGGCCTGGCGGAGCTCACCCGGATCCTGGAGTCGATGGAGGACGTCGACGGCATCACCACGGTCCGGGCCCGCTATCGGACGCGGGCGGGCATCGAGGTGCCCCACGAGATGGTCCTGACCGGCCTGTCCGGGGGTGCCGTCCACGTCCGCGAGACCGCCGTCATCCCGAAGACGCTCCCCGATCTCGCGCGGGTCGGCTGCGTCCTGGAGGTTGCCCCGGGCCTGGATCGCGTCGAGTGGTTCGGGCGCGGGCCGCACGAGACGTATCCCGACCGGCGGCGCGCCGGCCGGGTCGGCCGCTGGCGCTCCACGGTCGACGACCTGCACGTCCCGTATGTCCGGCCCCAGGAGTGCGGGGGACGGGCGGACGTCCGTTGGATCGCCCTGACCGACGCGGCGGGCCTGGGGCTTCGCATCACGCTCGACGAGCCGCGCCAGGTCTCCGCCACGCGGTTCCGGGCAGCGGACCTCGCCGCGGCGACCCACCACGGCGAGCTGGTCCCGCGGGACGTCGCCGTCGTGCACCTGGACGCAGCGCACCGAGGGCTGGGGACCGCGAGCTGCGGACCGGACACTCTCCCGGAATATCTCGTAGGCCCGGGGACGTACCGCTGGTCCTGGACGCTCGAACGCATCGACGCGTGATGGCCCGCCCGGACCGACTCTACCGCGGCTACGTCTTCGACCTGGATGGGACCGTCTATCTCGGCGACGCGCTCCTGCCCACGGCCGGCGACACCATCACGCGACTCCGGGAGCTGGGCTGCCGGACCGTCTTTCTCTCCAACAACCCGACCCATCGGCCCGAGGACTACGCCGCCAAGCTGACACGCCTGGGGCTCGCGACGCCGCTCGACGACATCCTCGTCTCGACCCAGGTCATGGTGCGGTTCCTGCAGGACCGGCTGCCGGGGGCGCGGCTCTTCGTGATCGGCGAGGAGCCGCTCGTGCGGGCGCTCGCGGCGGCCGGCTTCGAGATCGTGGGCGACGCCTCCCGGACCGATGCCGTGATCGCCAGCTTCGACCGGACGTTCGTCTACGCGAAGCTGCAGGTCGCCTTCGACGCCATCCGGGCCGGGGCCCGCTTCTTCGCCACGAACGGGGATCGCTACTGCCCCGTGCCCGGCGGCGGCGAGCCCGACGCGGCGTCCGTCATCGCCGCGGTGGAGGCCTGCACCGGCGTCTCCTGCGAAGCGATCGTCGGCAAGCCCTCGCGCTACACGAGTGACGCGATCCTCGCGCTGGTCGGCCAGGCCGCCGCTGACTGCCTGATGACCGGCGACCGGCTGGAGACGGACGTGCGGATGGGCCTCGACGCAGGGATGGCCGCCGCCCTCGCGCTCACGGGAGCGACCACGGAGGCAATGCTGGCGGCATCGACGATCGAGCCGACCTTCGTGCTCCACCGGCTCGAGGAGCTGCTGCCGGCCGAGCATCGATGACGGCGAGCGTGCGCCGGTGAAGGACTTCCTGCTCGGGATCGACCAGGGCACAAGCGGCAGCCGGGCCATCGTGCTCGACCGCGACGGGGCGGCCCGCGGCTACGGCTATCGCCCCCTCGACCGCCTCCACCCGCAGCCCGATCAGGTGGAGCAGGACCCGCGCGCCGTCGCCGAGGGAGTACGCGCGGCGATCGACGAGGCGCTGGGCAAGGCCGGCGTCCGGGCGACCGATCTGGCCGCCGGCGGGATCGCCTCGCAGCGCGGCACCGACTTCGTGTGGGATGCCCGGACGAGACTCCCGCTCGCCAACGCCATTACCTGGCAGGACCTGCGGACCCAGCCGCTGGAGCGCGATCTCCACGGGTGGGCCCATGTGGACGAATGCCGGAGACGTCTGGGCGAGTGGCCCGGCCCGTGGAGCTCCGCGCTCCACCTGGCCTGGCGCCTGGCCAACGACCCGGTCGTCGCCGGCGCCGCGCGCGAGGGACGGATGCGCGCCGGCCTGTCGGCCCTCTGGGTGCTCAACGCGCTCGGTCGAGCGGATGGGCACCGCGCCGACGTGTCGCTGGCCCAGAGCATGACGCTCCTCGACTTCCGGGCGCGCGAATACTGGGGCGATTGGCTGGCGTACCTCGACGTGCCGCGCGCGGCCCTGCCGGACGTCACGGGGACGGTCGACGAGTTCGGCTGGCTGGACCTGGACTCGACCCGGGTCCCGGTCCGGGCGATGATCGCGGACCAGCAGGCCGCCCTCTTCGGCTACGACTGCCGGACGGCCGGCAGCGCCGAGTGCACCCACGGCACCGCCTCGTTCGTGGACGTCTGCCTGGGCGAGGCGGCGCCCGCGCTCGAGACGATGAAGGTGTACCTCGCCTGGCTGGTCGACGACCGGCCGACCTTCTGCCTGGAGGCGGACACGACCGTCACCGGCGCGGTGGTGCGCTGGCTGCGGGACGGCGCCGGCATGATCTCGACCGAAGACGAGCTGGGCCGCCTCGCCGAGACGGTCCCGGATGCCGCCGGCCTCGTGTTCATGCCTGCCTTCACCGGGCTGAACGTCCCCTATGACGTCCGGGCCGCGCGCGGTTCGCTGCTGGGCCTCACGCTGGGCCACACGCGCGCTCACATCGCCCGCGCGTTTCTCGACTCCATCGGGCTCCAGGTCGCGGCGATCCTCGACGAGATCGACGCCCGGGCCGGCGTGCGGGTGACCCAGCTCAAGGTGGGCGGCGGCCTCTCCGCCAGTGACGCCGCCTGCGCGATCCAGGCCGACTGGCTCGGGATCCCCGTCCTGCGCTCATCCTTCCCGGAGACGACCGCCCGGGCAGCCGCCCTGCTGGCTGGACTGGGAGCCGGGTTCTGGAGGCACGAGGCGGACCTGCCCCAGCTGCCGGGCGAGACGACGGTCTTCGAGCCCCGGATCGACGCCGGACGGCGGGCAGACGGCCGGGAGGCCTGGCAGCGCGCCGTGGACGCCGTCACGAGGTGGGCCGCGCCGCGGGACTGACCGCCGGCGGGGTTCCTCGCGGCTGCCGAACGCCTCCGCGTGATCGCCGACGTCTTCAGGAGTCGTTCAGCGTCGGGTGGTCAACTACGCGTAACGGAGATCGGACCCCTCCTCCGAATCTCCTGAACAGCCGGCCCGACCGACCTCCTCCCGGCCACCCGGCATCGAACACGGACCCGCTTCGCCCCCTCTCTCGGGCGACCGGGTCCGTTTCGCGTCCGCTGCCTCCCGGCGGCGGAACGATCACCCCTGCCCGGGCTCCGTCGCCGGCGCCGACGCGACGTCGTGAAGGACCGATGTCCCGGAGGGGACCACATAGCCAGGGAAGTCGGACTCGACCACCCGCGGCCCGATCAGGCAGTTGCGGCCGATTCGCGTGCCCACCGGGATGTGGGCGCGCTCCGCGACCACGGTGATCCCGGTGTAGAGATGCCCCGGCTCGTCGGCGTTGGGGACGTCCCGATCGTCGCCCTGGCCGACCACCGCGCGTGCACCAACGTGGACGAACTTGTCGATGATGGCGCTGTCGACGACCGCCCCGGGACCGATCTCGCTGTCGAGCAGCACGATCGAGTCGCGCACGATGGCGCCTTCGTAGACCCGCACGCCGGGCGAAAGGACCGAGTTGAGCACGGTGCCGTTGATGATGCAGCCGTGGCTGAGCAGCGAGTGGCGCGCGATCGCGTCCGGGCCCAGCTTCGCCGGCGAGCGCTCCTCGGAGCGGGTGTGGATGAGCCAGGTCCGGTCGAACAGGTCGAGCGGGGGCACGAGCCCGACGAGGTCGAGGTTGGCGGCCCAGTAGGCCTCGATCGTCCCGACGTCGCGCCAGTAGCCGTCGAAGCGGTGGCCGTAGACCGGCGCCCCGGCGGCGAGCATGGCCGGGATGACGTCGTGGCCGAAGTCGCTGCGCGAGTCGCCCAGCCATTCGTGGAGCGCGTCGCGCGTGAAGACGTAAACGCCCATCGAGGCGAGGTCGCTCTTCGGTGCCGCCGGCTTCTCCTCCCAGTCGACGATCCGGTTGTCGGCGTCCAGGGCGCAGATCCCCATCCGCGACGCCTCGGCCATGGGCACGGTACGAACGGCCACGGTCGCCGCGGCACCCGTCGCGCGATGGGCCGCGATCATCGGACGGTAGTCCATCTTGTAGATGTGGTCGCCCGCCAGCACCAGCACGTCGTCCGGAGCGGCCTGGTCGATCTCGTGCATGTTGTAGCGGACCGCGTCGGCCGTGCCCAGGTACCAGCCGCTGTGCTCGCGTGACATGTACGGCTGCAGGATCTTGATCCCGCCGCCGTGCATCCGGTCCAGGTCCCACGGCCGCCCGGTCCCGATGTGGTCGATGAGCGAGCGCGGGTTGTATTGCGTCAGCACGAGGACGCTGTCGACGTCCGAGTTCACGCAGTTGGAGAGGCTGAAGTCGATGAGGCGGTACTTGCCGCCGAACGGCACGGCCGGCTTCGACCGGATCGCGGACAGGGCCGACAGCCGCTCGCCGGCTCCGCCCGCCAGGACCACCGCGAGGACACCCTGCATGGCTCGTCTCCCCACTTGAGGCCGAGACGCCAGCCACCGAGATGGCGCGCCATCCATATCATGACGCGCCCGCAACGCCGCAACGGGCCGACTCGACGGTCCGGCGCCGCGTCCCGATCACGTCCGCGCAGGCCCGCGGCGCGACAGCCGCTTCAGGCGAACCGGAAGAGGGCAAGCACGCCGACGACGAGGCAGTAGATCGCGAACGGGGTGAGCGTGCGCGAGGTGAAGTACCGGGCCAGGAACCGCACGGAGACGTAGGCGGCGACGCCCGCCGCGACGCTCCCGGCCACGACCTGCAGGCGCACTCCGTCGCCGTTCGGGCCGAGCAGGTCGGGAAGCTTGTACACCCCGGCGGCGAGGATGACGGGTGTCGCGAGGAGGAACGAGAAGCGGGCCGCATCCTGGTGGTCCAGGCCGCGCACGAGCCCGGCGACCATCGTGATCCCGGACCGGCTGATGCCCGGCAGCAGCGCGAAGGCCTGGGCCACGCCCACGGTCGCCGCCACCGGGAAACCGAGGTCGTCGAGGCGCCGGCCGGCCGGCGTCGCGTGGCTGCCGGTCCGGGTCGCATGGCGGGTCGGTCCGGCGACGCGGGACTGGGCGCGGCGTCGCACCCACTCGCCGGCAAGCAGGATCAGGCCGTTCAGGACCAGGAACCCGGCGGCCGCCAGCGGCTTGGCGAATACCACCCGCAACGGATGCTCGAGCAGCAGACCGACGATCCCGGCCGGGATCGTGGCGACGACCAGGAGCCAGCCCAGGCGCTGGTCGGGCGTCTCGATCCGCCGCGTCCCGAGCGAGACCAGGACGCCGCGGATGATCCGGACCCAGGTGTCGCGATAGAAGATCATGAGCGCCACGGCGGTCGCCACGTGGAGCCCGACGAGCAGGGCCAGGAAGTACGACTCCGAGGCGGACTGCGCCGCGACCACGCTGTCCCACCCCAGGAGCTGGGGCAGGATCACCGAGTGACCGAGGCTGGAGACGGGGAACAGCTCGGTGACGCCCTGGAGCAGCCCCAGCACGATCGCCTGGAAGTAGCTCAGCACCGCGCCCGCCTATCCACCCGTGACGGGCCCGCCTCGCTCTGATCCAGGCTCGGGCTCCGCAGCGACCGGCCCCCCGCGCTTGCGCGACGCGATGTAGAGGGATGGACTCGGCGCGAGGCGGCCCAGCGGTGCCTGGAGGGGCGCTTCCAGGCGGGCGAGGTGGCGGGCCGGCACCAGGGACTTCAGGCGGGCCGACCGGAACAGCGAGACCGCCCGCCGCGACTCCGGCACGAGGCCCGCCCCGCGGAGCTGCCGGACGACGGTCGCGGGCTGGTGGGAGAAGTGCCCCTCGCGGTACTCGTGCGGGTCCCGACCGTCGGGAGACCACGCCTGGCGTCGGGCCAGGAACCGGAGGCGCGCGAGCAGGTGGCGACGGTTGGGAAACTCCAGCACGAACAGCCCTCCTGGCCGGAGGACCCGGGCGACCTCCGCGAAGACCAGCTCCGGGTTGCGCACGTGGAGGACCAGGCGAACCGCCACCACGACGTCCATCGACGCGGACGCCACCGGGAGGTGGGCGGCGTCTGCCTGGACGATCGTGAAGCGGGGGTCCGCGCCGATTCGTTCGCGGGCCGCCCCGATCATCGCCGGCGATGCGTCGACGAGGGTGACGTGGCCGAACCCACCGTACTCGTCGGCAAGGCGGCCGAAGCCGGCCCCGACGTCGAGAAGCTGCGCACCGGTCGCCGGCAGCAGCGCGCGGAGGGCAAGCCGGTCGCACAGGTCCTCGTACGCGCGGGAGGCCCAGAAGGCGTCCCGGTACGAGAGGTCGTAGGTCGGGGGCTCAGCGCCCGGACGGTCCGGGCCCGGGTCCGGTGATTGCTCGCGGACGGGATCGAGGTTCGGCACGTGCGACAGTATCGCCGCTCCGACGGTTCCCGGTGCCGGAGCCTGCGCGCTACCGCGCGGGGAGCGTCGTCCCGGCCAGGACCTGGCGCAGCACGAACTGGCCGTCGGTGGCCGGGTCGACCAGGTTCGGCTGGGCATTGTCGAGGATCACGGTCGGCGTGAGCCGCACCTGGGCCAGTCGTGTCCCGACGAACGTCAGGGAGGTGATGATCCCCTCCTGCGTCTGCCGGCTCCAGTCCTGGCCGAACCAGAAGTTGCCCTGGCTGGACCCCACGTAGCGATAGGTCGTCCCGGCCAACGTGATGGAAAGCGCGCCGGCCCAGTGGAAATCGGCGCCGACGATGTCATCGACACCCGCCGCGACCAGGGTCTTCGCGAGGTCGAGCTGAAACGGCGTGAACCGGGCCCGGTACTCGACCGAGCTCCTCTGCGGCAGGGCGATGATCACCTGCGCCCCGCCCGCGCGGGCCTCCGCCACGGCGGTCCTGACGTTCGCGGGCGTGAGCGCGGCGACGCCGGCCGACGACGGCGTGGCGTAGGCGGAGCCGCCGATCGCGTCGAAGCCCACGAACCCGAATGTGACGCCGCCGGCATCGACGATGGCCGGGCGAAGCGCCTCGGCGAGCGTCCGCCCGCCACCGGTGGGCTGGATCCCGTTGGCCCGGAACAGATCGACCGTCTCACCCACCGGGCCCAGGCCCGCGTTCGTGGTGTGGTCGGCCGCGATGGTCGCCACGTCGAAGCCCGCCCGCGCCATCAGCGGCGCCACCCGGGGGTCGATCGAGAAGACGGTCCCGCTGTCGTGCTGGACGAAGTTCCGCGTCATGGCGCACTCGAAGTCGCTGACCGCGACATCCGCGTTCTTGATCAGGTCCACGACCGCCCCGGCGTCGCCGGTTCGCACGGCGTCGACCACGGTCCAGCCGTAGCGGGTGTCCCAGTGCGTCCCGGTGTAGCGGGCGGTCCCGCCCTGCAGGAGCCAGTTCCAGCCCTTTCCCAGGACGACGGTCTCGTGGCTGACGCCCCGGTCGGGGCAGTTGACCCCGGTGGTCACGACGACCCGGACGTCGCTCCCGTCCCAAACCGTCCACGCCGCGGGCCATGCCGGGGGCGCGGCGACCACGAGCGGATACGGGGCCTCCCTGGCGGGCTTCTCGCCGAACAGGTCCGCGCCATCGAGTGGCACGACCTTCACGCGGGGGGTCACAAGCGCGGGTGGGATCAGCGCGAGCAGGGTGCTCGACGGGCCCAGCCGGACGGTGATCTCGTCCGCGGGCACACACGCCGTGCCCTGCGGCCCGAGCTCTCCAAGCGCTTCGGCGACGGCGCCCTCCACCCCGCAGGGGACGAGCAGGGTTCCGGCCGCGAGGCGCGCAGCAAGGGCCTGTCGGGTGACGGACGCCACCTTGTAGTTGTCGAAGCCGCTCACGACCACGAGCGGCGTGCTCGCCGCTGCGGGACTTGCCGTGCCGGGGCTCGCTGCGCCGGGGCTTGCCGACGGCGGCACGCTCCCGGACGGGGCCGAAGAGGCGCCGGCGACCGCGCCGGGTGTCAGGTCGTGATCGACCGTCGGCTCGCCGGTCGCGGGGGGACCGACCTGGCCAACCGGCCCGGCAGCGGACGCAGGTGGCGCAGACGCGGGGCCGCTCGTCGAGCTCCCACCAGCGCAGGTCGCCAGGACCAGGCCAAGCAGCCCGATCACCGCGACGAGCCCGGGACCAGGCGCGGGCGCCCAGCGCCGGCCCCCGCCGTCCCGCTCCATGCCCGAGCCCACCTGCATGACCTCCTGCCCGGCCACACCCGGGGATGTGCGGGCGCCCAGCGCCGCGGCGAGACCGCCCCGCGGCCGTGTCCGGCCCCGGCGACGGTCGAACGATAGCGCGGCGTCGCCGCGCCCGGAGACAGCAGGAGGGACAATGCGGGCCAGCGGTCGCCTGGCGGCGGGCGCACTCGCCCGGGCGGTCACCCCCATCGCGGAGAGGTCGAAGCAGTGAGCCCACGAGGCGTCGGAGACCATCCGGCCACGCAGGCCACGCCACCGGGGGGTGGAACGGCTCTGCCCGGCCGCGGTGGCGCCCCGCGACCCGGCATCGCGTACAAGTGGGTCGCCCTGTCGGTGACCACGCTGGGGGCTGCCATGGCGGCGATCGACTCGTCGATCGTGGTGCTGGGCCTCCCCACGATCATGACCGACCTGCACTCGGACCTCGTCACGATGATCTGGGTGCTCATGAGCTACATCCTGATGAGCACGATCTTCCTGATGCTCTTCGGACGCCTGGCGGACATGTTCGGGCGGGTGCGCATGTACAACCTCGGGTTCGGCGTGTTCACCGCGGGATCGCTGCTCTGCGCGCTGGCCGGCAGCGGCCTGCAGCTGGTCCTGTTCCGGATGGTGCAGGGCGTGGGCGGCGCGATGCTCATGGCCAACGGCATGGCGATCATCACCGAGGCGTTCCCACGCGGCGAGCGCGGCCGGGCGATGGGGATCAACTCGATCACCTGGGCCGTCGGGAGCATCGTCGGACCCGTGGCGGGCGGGCTGATCCTCGCGGTCTCCTCCTGGCGCTGGATCTTCCTGGTGAACGTGCCGGTGGGCATCCTGGGGACCGCGTGGGGGTACGTGGCGCTCCACGAGATCGGCCGGCCCCGGCGGGGCGAGCGCTTCGACCTGCGCGGCATGCTGCTCTTCTCGGGCGGGATCTCGTGCCTGCTCATCGCGCTCAGCCAGGGGATCTCGTGGGGCTGGCTCTCGCCCGCGATCCTCGGTTTGGGCGCCGCGTTCCTCCTGCTGGAGAGCCTGTTCGTGCTGGCCGAGCGCGCCGACGGACCGCACTTCATCGAGCCCGCGCTGTTCCGGTCCCGCATCTTCGCCTTCGGGACCGCGGCCGCCACGCTGCAGAGCCTGAGCATGTTCGCCGTCAACTTCCTGCTGGTCTTCTACCTGCAGGGCGTGAAGGGGGTCTCCCCGATCCACGCGGCGCTGATGATCCTGCCCCTGTCGCTCGTGCAGTCCGTCGTCGGCCCCGTGGGCGGGGCGCTCTCGGACCGGATCGGGGCGCGCGGCCCGGCCACGGCCGGCCTGCTGCTGCAGGCCAGCGCCTGCGTGCTCCTGGCCCAGCTGACGGCGAGCTCGCCCTATCTCATGCTGCTCGCCGGGCTGCTCGTTCTGGGCCTGGGCGGCGGCCTCTTCTGGTCGCCGAACACGAGCGCGGTCATGGGCGCGGCCCCGCCCGAGAGCCTGGGCGTCGCCAGCGCCACCCTGGCGACCTTCCGCCAGACCGGCATGGTGACGAGCTTCGCGCTCGCGCTCGCCGTGGCGGCCGCCGCCATCCCGGGCCGACTCGTCGGCGAGATCTTCCTGGGAAGCTCGGTGGAGCTCGGCACGCCGGTGATGAGCGCGTTCACGGTCGGCATGTCCCACGCCCTCGCGGTCTCGGCCCTGATCGTGGTGGCGGCGAGCGCGATGACCTTCATCGCCGCGGACACCGCGCGCTCGCGGAGGGTGGCGGCGCCGGAGGCTGGCTGACCCGTTCGAACGGGGTCCTCGCGGCGGGGCCGGGGCCCTCGCGGCAGGGCCGCGATCGTCAGGACCGCGGGCGCGCTGGAGGAGTCGCCTGCTCGGCCAGGGCGAAGCCGTCGCCGTCCGCGTCGGGCGCCGACGGCGTGTCGACGAGGACACCGCGCCGGATCATCGCGCCCGCGTCGTCGGTTGCCAGCCCCGGGTTCCTGCCGTCAAGGCTGGCGTGGTCGAACACGATCGTCCCGTGCACGGCAAGCTGCGTGATGCGGCCACCCACGACGGGCGCCTCTTCGATCCATTCGGCCGACGAGGCCGACCCGGAATAGGCGCGCGTAGTCGCGTAGGTCCCGCTGCGCGCGTCGCTGACGACGATCCGCCAGCGCCCGGACGAGACGCGCGCGATCGTCACGCTCATCCGGTCGCCCGGCCGGACCGACAGTGTCCGGATCGTCACTGCCGGCGCCGGCAGGATCTCCCACCAGGCCGAGTAGTGCGCGGCGCCGTTGTGGAAGTCCGCCTCCGTGCCGGCCTGGATCAGGGCGCTGCTGGTGAAGCCGTCGATCCCGACCCACAGGGCCGAGTAGCTTCCGCGGTAGCTGGCGCCCACGGCCGGGACCGTCCACCGGGCGCCTGCGCTCGAGTACGGTCCGCCCGCCACCGCGTAGCCGGCCCAGTTGGAGGAATACCAGCCGAGGCCGCCGGGGTTCCTCGCTGCGGCGGGCCCCGCTTCGTACGTCGATGCCGGCGGCATCGACGCCGCCGCGCGCGCGGAGGCCGGGCCGGCTGGGACGCCGGTCAACCCGGCCGCCAGC
>JARLHH010000213.1 GCA_031292335.1 Candidatus Limnocylindrales bacterium
AGCTGGGGGTCTCGCGGATCGGCGCGACGGCGACCGAGGCGATCATCCTCGACTTCCGCGCGCGGAAGGCCGGGGGCGCGCCTGCCGGTGCCGCGGCCGGCGAGGCGGGCTCCTATTGAGTCGGCGCGGCATTCTGAGGGCGGCGAAAGCCCGGAATTGGTCTTACCAGTTGACCACCGGACCGGACCGGCTCTAGGATGTCCCGGTGATCGATTATCGAGGAGTGCTAGGCGCGAGTGGGAACCTCCGCATGGACGGAGGTTCTCGTCGGCGCCGCGGACGCATCGCGGAGAGCGAGTTCACGGTTCTGGCCACGAGCTCGCGGGCACAGTGATGGTCCAGCGTTCCCGATCCATGTCGGACGGAGCAGACCGAGAGCATGCGCGGCGGGTCGCCCGTGCGATCGACAGACAAGGAGGTGAGTGATCCAGCGATCACGCGAGAGCGACGCAGCGACACGTTCCAGCCAGGATCTCGGGACGAGACCGGCTGGTCGGAGGATGGAGGAGTCCCATTCATGAACAGACGCAGTCTTTCCAGGAGCATCGCGGCGCTCGCCACGATCGCTGTCGTGGTCGGTGCGTGCTCGAGTGCCGCCACGACGGCGCCCGCAGCCACGACGGCGCCCGCAGCATCGGCCGCGGCGGCGTCCATGGCGCCCTCGGCCGCAGCTCCCTCACCGGCGGCGAAGGCGTACACCATCGGCTACTCGAACGGCGGCGGCGTCGGGAACGGCTTCCGCGAAGAGCAGATCTGCACGGCCAAGGCCGAGGCTGGTGCGCTCGGGACGGACAAGATCAGCAGCATCACCGTCACCAATCGCAACACCGATGCCGCGGGGCAGCTGTCCGACCTGCGGACCCTGATCTCGCAGGGCGTCAACGTTCTCGTGTTCAACCCGAACGATCCTGACGCGCTCAACCCGGCCCTCGCCGAGGCCCACGCGCAGGGAATCGTGACCGTGTCGGTCGACTCGTACGTCACCGATCCGAACACCTGGAACCTGTACAACAACCAGGTGAAGTACGCCTACCTGGGGGCCAAGTGGCTGTTCCAGTATCTGGGTGGCAAGGGGACCGTGTGGTACACGCGCGGCCTGGCCGGCAACTCGGCTGACTCCGACCGCGACGTAGGCTTCAACCAGGCACTGAAGGAATTCCCCAACATCAAGGTCATCAACCCGGGCGGCACGTTCACGGGCTGGGATCCGGCGACGACCACGCAGATCACAAACGACTTCCTTGCCAGCGGCAACTACGACAAGATCGACGGCATCTGGGCCTCCGGAATGGGCGCGCAGATCGTCGATGCGATCAAGGCGGCCAACAAGCCGTTCAAGCCGATCGCTGACGCCGACATCGGCCAGTTCGTGAAGGATCTCCTCGATCCGACGGACTATCCAGGTCTCGTCGGCGCGGCCGTGACCAACACAGCTTCCGTCGGCGGCGCCGGCGTCAAGCTGGCCTACGATCTCCTGACCGGCGTGAAGGTCAGCCAGACCGCAGGCGCCGGCCGCCCGAACACGATCCTGCTCGACCCTCAGATCCTCGACAACACGACTGCCCAGGGCAAGGCCGCCCTCCAGGCGTGGATCTCCGTGAAGGGCATGAATCCGCTCTGGCCGCTCAGCCTGTCGATCCCGAACTGGACCGACTACGACCCGGCCACGGTCCCGAGCTCCTGCACGGGCACCTAGCGTCGATCTCCATCAGACGAGGGACGCCGACCACGTCGGCGTCCCTCAGCTCATCAAGTAGGGGCGGATGTCAGCCACCACCAGCCTGCTGCTCGAGGCCACGGACGTCTCCAAGACCTACGGTGCGGTGGTCGCCCTCGACCACGCCTCGCTGTCGGTCCGACCCGGCGAGGTCCATGCCCTTATGGGCGCGAACGGCGCCGGAAAGAGCACGTTCGTCAAGATCCTCACCGGCGCGGTCACGCCCGACGGCGGCCGGATCTCCGTGCGTGGCCGTGAGCGCACGTCCCACTCGCCGGCCGACGCACGGCGGAACGGCCTCGTGTCCGTCTACCAGGAGCCGGCCATCATTCCCGATCTCAATATCCGCGACAACCTGCGGCTGACGCAGACGCCGATCGAGCCGGTCCGGCATTGGCTGCACGAGCTCGGCCTCGAGACCCTGGACCTGTCAAGCCTCGCCCGGCGGCTGCCCCTGGCCACGTTGCGGATCGTCGACCTGGCCCGTGCGCTTGCCCTCGAGCCGGAGGTGCTGCTGCTCGACGAGATCACGGCCGCATTGCCTGCCAATCTGACCGACCGCGTGCTCGACGTGGTCGGTCGCCAGCGCGGGGGCGATCGCTCGGTGATCTTCATCTCCCACCGCCTCATCGAGATCGCCGCCATCTGCGCGCGCGCCACCGTCCTGCGCAACGGCCAGACGGTCGGCGTGGTCGACGTGACTGCCGGCTCGGAGGACCGGATCGTCGAGCTCATGCTCGGCGAGGCCGCTGCCGCGCGCGGTCGGCACGAGCTGTCCGGTGCGGCAGCTACCGCGCGGAGCGAGCAGGCGCCGCGCATCAGCGCGCGCAACCTGAGCGACGGCCGGAGGTTGCGCGACGTGACCTTCGACCTCTTCCCGGGCGAAGTGCTGGGCGTCGTCGCGCTCGAGGGACAGGGTCAGGACGAGCTTTTCTCCATCCTCTCGGGTGCCAAGCGGCCGGCGAGTGGGTCGCTGCTCGTCGAAGGCAGACCCGTGACGCTTCGTCACCCGGCCGATGCGATTCGGAAGGGTGTTGTCTTCGTCGCCGCCGACCGGGCCGAGGCCCTCCTGATGCAGCGCTCGGTGCGCGAGAACATCTCGCTGCCATTCTCGGCGCGCATCCCGCAATGGGGCTGGATCAACCTGGGTCGTGAGGGGCGGAGGGTCGACGAGGCGGTCGAGACCCTCCAGATCGACGCCCGCGCCGGCAGCGAGGTGCGCCGCCTGTCGGGCGGCAACCAGCAGAAGGTGACGATCGCCCGCTGGGTGGCCAAGGGCGTCAAGACGATGCTCTGCTTCGACCCGACGCGCGGCATTGATATCGGCACGAAGAGCCAGATCTACGTGCTGCTGCGCGACCTGGCGGCGGCCGGCGCCGCGATCCTGCTGTACACGTCTGAGCTGGGGGAGGTCCAGTTGGTGTGCGACCGGGTCATCGTCATCTTCGGCGGCGAGGTGGTCGGCGAGCTGCCCGCCGCGGGTGCTGACGAGGTGGCCCTACTGCGCGCCGCGCACAACCTCAGGCCCGGCGCCGCCCTGCCCGAACAACGAGTCGCCGGCGCCCAGGAGGGAGCGTTCGAGGTCGACGCGCCAGTCGACGAGGCCGCTGATGGGGTCGGCCGGCCATGACCACGAGCGCGACAACGCCTGATCGCCTCCGTTCGGCACCGGCCGAGATCCTTGGTCGCATCGCCCGTCAGAATGCCTGGACGCTCAGCCTGTTTGGTCTGCTCGCAGCGCTCCTCGCGTTCACCAAGCTGATCAACTCGCACTACGGCCTCACCAGCCTGCAGTACACAGCGACGGCTGTCGTCCCACTGGCGCTGGCGGCCGTCGCGCAGACGGTGATCGTCATCTCCGGCGGTATCGACCTGTCGGTCAGCTCCCAGATGGCCCTCACCAGCTGCGTCGCTGCGACGCTCATGGCCAGCTACCCTGGCGATGGGACGGCCGTCCTGATCGTCCTGCTCGTGCTCGCGCTCGGGCTGCTGCTCGGGGCCATCAACGGCGCCCTGGTCGTGCTGACGAAGGTGCCCGACATCATCATCACCCTCTCCACCTACTTCGTCTGGGCGGGCTTCGC
>JARLHH010000214.1 GCA_031292335.1 Candidatus Limnocylindrales bacterium
CTGCTGCCCGATCGCGATCCCCAGCCTGTTCCGCAGCTCTTCCGGCGCCGATCCGGCGACCGCCGGGTCCCAGCGGCTGATGAAGACGGAGGCGACCGAGCCCACTGCCGCCGGCAGGCCGGCCTCGATGCGCCGCTCGATCCCCCGCGTGTAGGCCTCGGCGCAGGCAACGTACTGCGGCAGGGAAAAGAGCAGCGTCACGTTCACCGGAACGCCGGCGAAGATCGAGTCCTCGATCGCCGGCAACCCCTCCGGGGTGCCGGGAATCTTGATGAAGAGGTTGGGGCGGGCACCCAGCGCGTGCAGCCTCGCCGCCTCGCTCGCTGTCGCCCCGGTGTCGTGGGCGAGGAGGGGCGAGACCTCCAAAGACACGTAGCCGTCGACGCCGCCGGTCCGATCGAAGACGGGCCGGAACAGGTCGGCGGCGTGGCGCAGGTCGTCGAGCGCGAGCTCGAAGAACGTCCCCTCGGCGCTCGTGCCACGGGCCGCCGCCGCGCGAATCGCCTCGTCGTAGGCGGAGGTGCCGCCGATCGCCCGGTCGTAGATGGTCGGGTTGGAGGTGAGGCCGGTGACCGCCAGGTCCCGGGCGTACCGCTCCAGGGTCCCGCTCGTCAGGAGGTCGCGGGTGATGTTGTCGAGCCAGAGGCTCTGCCCCGCCCGATGCAGGAGTCCCGTCGGGTTCATCGTCTCTCCAGCTGCGCAACGTACAGGGCCGCCGGGGCGGCCGCCGGACGCCGGGTCGAGTGTCTCACCCCTTCAGGATGCCACCAATCGCGCTGGACCCCCGGTCGGAGACACGATCACCTTGAGGCCGTCCCGACGTGCGGCGGTTCGGAAGGCCGCGTCGAACTCGGCCAGGCCGAACCGATGCGTGACCAGCGAGGCGACGTCGACCTGGCCGGCCAGGATCATGCTGATCGCCCGTGGGTAGGTCCGGTTCATCCGCCGCGAGAACCGGAGATCGAGTCCCTTGCGCCGCGCGGACGAGACGGCGATCGACGAGCTGTCGCCGGCCGGGATCCCGGCCACGACCACCGTGCTTGCCGGCCGGGCCAGGACGATCGCCGTCTCGATCGCGTCGTCCTCTCCCGCGATCTCGATCGCCGCGTCGACTCCACGCCCGCCGGTCGCGTCCAGCAGAACATCGCGCTCGTGGCCACCGTCGACCAGCGCCGCGATCGCGCCGAGGCTTCGCGCCGCGGCCACGCGGTGGGCCAGGCGGTCCGTGGCAACGATCGTCGTAGCACCGGCGGCGCGCGCCAGCTGGATCAGCAGGAGCCCGATGGGTCCGCAGCCGAACACGCCGACCGAGTCGCCGGGTCGCACGCGGGCCAGGCGGAGGGCGTGGATCCCGACGCCGAGCGGCTCGAGCATGGCTCCCGCGGCATCGTCGATCCCGTCGGGCAGAGGCACGAGGTTCGGCGCGGGCCAGGCGAGCAGCTCGCGCATGGCCCCATCGGTCACGGAATGGCCCAGGAACCGGACCCGCGGGCACAGGTGACCGCGACCCGCGGCACACGTGTCACAGGCGCCGCAGGGGATCTGCGGGTCGAGCGCCACCCGCTGGCCCGCCCGCGGCCCGTCCACGATGACGCCGGCCGCCTCGTGGCCGAGGATCAACGGCCGCGTGAGCACGGCGTCGCCGATCGCGGACTCGTCGTACCAGTGCAGGTCCGAGCCGCAGATGCCGACGGCCGTCACGCGCACCAGCACCTCGCCCGGACCCGGGATCGGGGCGGGCTCGTCGGCGAGCCGCAGGTCGCCTGGTCCGTGGAGGCGGAGCGCCTTCATCGACCCGCGTCCTCCGCGGTGGCAAGGAGCGCGCGCTCCGCCTCGCGATTCCAGCGTCCGTCCCGGATCGCCGCCGCGACGAGCGGGAAGCGGGGCGCCATCTCGGCGAGTCGGACCATGCCCAGCTCATGGAGCGAGGGGTACACCACGATCTTGCCGCCGGACGTGCGCGCCTCCACCGCGGCGAGCGCCTCCGGGACGCCCTCCATCCCGGTGATCGCATCGACCGAGATGTTCGTGTCCAGCTC
>JARLHH010000028.1 GCA_031292335.1 Candidatus Limnocylindrales bacterium
CGGTCGACCGGCCGCCTCCGCCCGCCGCTACGCCGTCGGGATCGCGTGGACGAGCGCCGCGAGGCGCGCCGCCAGGATGTCCACCCCCGGTTGCTCGATGTTGCCGATGCCGAGGATGACGTGCTGGGCGCCCGCCTCGGCGAGTGCCCCAAACCGCGCGGCTGCGGCCTCGGGCGCCTCCATGCCGTCACCGCCGGCCGCGGACAGCCTGGTGTACTGGAGCGTCGAGCGCTCGATCTCCGCGTACGGCCGGCCGACCTCCTCGCAATGCTGGCGCAGGATCGCGTACTTGCGGGCGATCGTCTCCGGACTGCCGAAGACGTTGGTTGCGTCGGCGTACTGCGCGACCAGGCGCAGCGTCTTCTTCTCGCCACCGCCCCCGATCATGATCGGCACCCGCGGCCGGCTGATCGACTGCGGCGAGTTCAGGAGCCGGCCCGCCGTGTACTGGGCGCCGGCGAACGACGCCTGCGTGCCGCGCTCGCCCTGCCACATCCCGTGGGCGATCCGGAGCGTCTCCTCCAGCATCTCGAAGCGCGTCCCGAGCGGCGGCATCGGGAAGCCCAGCGCGTCGCTCTCGTCCTGGTTCCAGGCCGCGCCGATGCCCAGGTAGGCCCGGCCGCCGGAGAGGACGTCGAGCGTCGTGGCCGCCTTCACCCAGAGCCCGGGAAGCCGGTAGTGGACACCGCCCACCATCAGGCCCAGCCGCGCGCGGCTCGTATTGGCCGCCATGAACCCGAGCGTCGTCCAGCCCTCCAGCATCGGGTCCTCGGCCGGGCCGATACCCCGGATCTGGAAGAAGTGGTCCATGACCCAGAGCGAGTCGAACCCGGCGTCGTCGGCCGAATGGACGATCCGGGCGAGCGTCGGGCCGATGGCGGTCGTGCCGCCGGGCCAGTCGAAGCGGTTGATCTGGAGTCCGATCTTCATCGCGGATTCGTCCTTTGCGGCGCGAGCGTGAGGGGGCGGTCGGCCCCAGTGTGATCGTGGGCGGGGCTAGGTGTTCGTCGCGCGGACGCTGCGGATTGTCCGGCGGACCGCCGGCGGATCGCGGCGCGGCCCGGTCCCTGCCTCGGCCAGGGCCGCCGCAATCCCCGTCAGCGGAACAGGTCGAGCTCGGCAGGCATGAGCACGTCGGCCGCGATGCTGCCCTCCCCGGGTGGGGGCGAGGCCCCGCGAACGAGCGCGGCCGGCCGGCGGGCCGTCTTGCCCAGCACGAGCTCCGCGGCCGAGGCGATCTCGTCGGCCACCGCCCGGATCGTGGCGCTCATCACCCGCCCGTCCGCGTCGGCCGTGCCGCGAAGGTCCTCGTTGGGGCGGAAGCCGGCCACGCCGATCGCGAGGTCCGTGATCCCGAACCGCCAGGGCCGGCCCAGGCTGTCGCTGATCACCACCCCGGGGGCGACCCCGAAACGCTGTTCGACGGCCTCGCGGATGCGCCGTGCGGAGGCGTCCGGGTCATCCGGCAGCAGCAGGACCGTGTCGCCGGAGCCGGCGCCGACATTGGACGCATCGACACCGCCGTTCGCGAGGATGAAGCCGTGGCGCGTCTCGACGATCACGACGCCGTTGTCCATGCGCACGACCCGGACTGCCTGGCGAAGGACCACCTCCACCTGGCGGGCATCGCGCCCCCATCGCGATGCGTAGGCGACCGCCTCCAGACGGGGCTGCACGGCCGAGAGGTCGACGAACGCGCCCTCCGCCTTCGAGACGATCTTCTGGGTGACCACCAGGACATCGTCCCCCCGCAGCGGCAGCGCGCCGTCCGTTCTCTCAAGCGCGTCGCCGACAAGGGTCGCGAGGTCGTCGCCCGACCGGATCTCGGGGATGCCGTCCAGCGCGAAGACCTCCAGCCGGCCGGTGCCCGGGCCGGCGGGACCCGGAGCCGGCCGAACACTCTCCCCGCGGGCTGGACCGGGATCGGCGCTGCTCACGGCAGACCGATCACGGGACCGCCCAGCCCGAGCGCTTCCGCGTCGAGCAGGTCGTCGGGCGTGTCGAGGTCCAGGGCCAGCGGGCCCTCGAGCTCCAGGTAGACGGCGCCGCCGCGCGCGGCGGCAGCAGCATGCGCGGCACGGCTGCCCGGCCCGAACCTGAACGGGATGGCTCCCGGCGGGGCCACGAGGAGCACGTTCGTCCCTTCGTGGGCGCGATCGGGGACCAGCACGACCAGCGACGTCACGGCGATTCCCGCCGAGGCGGTGCCGGCGACGTCGGTCATGAGGCGGTCGCGGGCCGCTTCCAGGATGCGGCGCAGCTCGCCCGAGCGGATGGCGGGCAGGTCCGCCGGGATCACCAGCAGCGCGGTGGCGCCCATCTCGCGCGCCCACGCCCGGCCGTCCGCCAGGCCTTCGTTGAGGCCGCCCCCGCCCTGCGGCAGCGTGACCGCGCCGGCATCCGCGGCCACGGCCAGCGCCTCGGGATCCGGGCTGACCACGGCGACCGCGCGGATGCCGGGCGTCGCGACCGCGGCCTCGATCGTCCGGCGGAGGAGCCCCTCCACCAGCGCGTGCCGCTCCTCCGGGTCGAGCGCCTCGCCCAGGCGCGTCTTGGCGCGCTCCAGGCCCCGGACCGGGATGATCGCAGCCACCTGCCCGAGGTCAATCGGGGCGGGCGCCGCCGGCCGATCGCGATCCTGCATGGGCTGATCGTAGCGGCGGGGGAGTGCCGCGTCCCGCGCGTCCGGTCAGCGGCGGGGGAGTAACGCGTCGCGCGTCCGGCGGATGGCGCGGTCAGGCGCGGCAGGCGTCAAGGACGACGCGGGCGAGCGCCGCGCGCGACGCGTCGTCGGTCATCACGGATGGCGCGACGATCGCGGCCAGGCCCAGGCGCTCGATGGCCGTGGCGAGCGCAGTGTCGGCCTCGTCGATGACGAACGCGTCCACGAGCCCGACGTACCGGCGCGCCACACCCAGCGCGCTGACCTCCTCGCCGAGCGCGGCGAGCATCCGGTCCGCCGGCCCGCGGAGCGCCCTCCCGCCGACGATCGGGGAGACCGCCGCGACCCGCACTCCGCGCTCCCGGGCCGC
>JARLHH010000215.1 GCA_031292335.1 Candidatus Limnocylindrales bacterium
CTCGCCCTCCCGCCCCGCGGCGCCTGCCCGGCCGGGCGCCGGTCGATGCGTGCCATCCTCGTCCTGCCGTGCTCCGCGAACCCGGCGTGGTCCCCACGCGACGCGCGCGAGCGGCCGGAACGGGCAGTCTACCAGTCCCACGGCAACGGCCGAAGCACGATGGCCTCGGTTGCGCGAGTTCGGCCGCCCGACCGACTGTCGGGCGTCAGCGTCGAGCCGGCCGGCAAGCGGGCCGACGTGTGCCGGTCTCCGGCCGGCGACCCAGCTGACCGTCGGCCGCGCGAGGCCCCGGGCCCCGTCAGGCGGGATCGGTCGGCGCCGGCCCCGCGATCTTGATCGCCGCTTCGATCGCCGCCGCCAGCCGATCTCCCGTCGGGTAGCCCACGAGCGGCGTCACGCGATGTGCCCCGGCCGTCTCCATCCAGTCGGGCTCGAGGCTGTTGGCGACCAGGACGATCGGCACGTCTGGGTGCAGCTCCCGCATTCCCTCGATGAGGCGCTGGGCGCCCTCCGGCTCGCCGGTCATGAACGCGTCGTAGACGAGGACGTCCGCCCCGGCGGCCAGCTCGCAGGTGTGCCCGGAGAGGACGGGGCAGCGTGCCCCGATCGGGCCCATGCACTGCCGCGCGTCATAGCCGCGGCGGCGGAGCGCATCCACTTCCTGGTCGGAGAGGTCGACGTCGTGATGGACCACGAGGACGCGCGTCATGGCAGTCTCCTGGGACGGCAGAGAGGTCAGGATCGTCGGTCGCGGAGACCTGGACGCGACAGTGCCGAATGGCCGGAATCGGGCCCCGGCAGCCGCCACCCGGGCCGGCCCACCTTGACAATCGAACGGACGTTCGGTAGGATCCACCGCAAGGCCGGAAAGGAGCTCGCGTGACCAAGCACGACGCGGAACGGAAGCGGAAGATCCTGGACTACATCGCGGCGATGCTCCGGGCGACCGGCGTCCCCCCGTCGGTCCGCGAGATCGCTCGCGCCGTCGGCCTCGCCTCCACCTCGGCCGTCCATCACCACCTCAAGGCGCTCGAGGAGGATGGCTACCTGGAGCGCGGCGGCGCCTCCCAGAGCCGGATGCTCCGTTTCACGCCGAAGGCTGCCCTCGCCCTCGGGCTTTCGAGCGAGATGACGCCCCAGTCGGCGGCTCGCGAGGCGCACATGCTCCCCGTGATCGGTGAGATCGCCGCGGGCGGTCCGATCGAGGCCTACCAGGTGGTCGGGGACTACCAGGCCGTGCCGGAGATGCTGGCCCCCTCGGGGGACGCCTACCTCCTCCGGGTCCGAGGGGATTCGATGATCGAGGCGCTCATCGCGGACGGTGACTACGTCGTGATCCGGCCCCAGCAGACCGCCCGCAACGGTGACATCGTCGTCGCCCAGGTGGAGGAGAACGCCGTCACGCTCAAGCGGTTCTTCAAGGAGGACGGGCGCGTGCGGCTCCAGCCGGCCAACCCGGCCTATCCGCCGCAGTACTACGACGCGGTACGGATCCAGGGCAAGCTCATCGGGGTGATCCGCCGCCTCGATTGAACGGCGCCGCGCGAAGGCCGCGCCGGCCGGGAGATCTGGCATGCCAGCCATCCGCAACCGTCCACAGGGTATCCACGCGCGGCGCCCATCCCGCAGGTCCGATTGGGGATATCACCGCGAACTCGTGGACATCCCGGTGGCGGACGCGGGGGCAGGCCGCCACCATTGACCGGCCCCGCCCCGAGCTCGGAGTCCGCATGTCCCTCGATCGCCTTCCGCCGCAGAGCATCGAAGCCGAACAGTCGGTCCTCGGCGCGCTCCTCATCGACCGCGACGCGATCATCGAGGTGGCCGACGTCGTCCGGGCGGACGACTTCTACCGGCAGGCCCACGGCCGCATCTACGCCGCGATGCTCGAGCTGTGGGAGCGTCGCGAGCCGATCGACATCGTCACCGTCGCGGAGGCGCTGGAGCGCAGCGGCGACCTCGAGCAGATCGGCGGCCGGGCCTACCTCTCGTCGCTCTCCGAGCAGACGCCCACTGCGGTCTTCGCCGGCCAGTACGCCCGGATCGTGGAACGCAAGGCTGTCCTGCGCAACCTGATCGCGGCTGCCGGCAAGATCGCCGGGATCGGGTACGAGGACGGTCCGGAGATCCAGGAGGCGATCGACCGCGCGGAATCGGA
>JARLHH010000216.1 GCA_031292335.1 Candidatus Limnocylindrales bacterium
GGGTCCCGACCACGAGCGTCTCGTAGAGGACGACAAGGCCGCGCAAGAGCGGGAGACGCGCCCAGCGCGTGGACCGAAAGCCCACGGCCAGCTTCTCGTCCGCCCACAGGATCCGTCCGTCCGGGTGGCGGAGCGCCACCGCGATCACATCGCGTCCGCGCATGAGGACGCCTTCGATGAGCGCCTGGCCTCCGTACGCGAAGCGAGCCATCGGCGACGCTATCGGCCGGGAATCACGACGGCGGGCCGCCTGGCCCGCCGCGGCGATCGCGACCCAGTCGTCAGCGGCCCGTCGCGGCGCGCTCGAGGCGCTTCTGGAACCGCTCGACCTGGCCGGCCGTGTCCATGATCATCTGCTTGCCCGTGTAGAAGGGGTGGCAGTTCCCGCAGACGTCGACCCGGAGCTCGGCGCGGGTGGACCCGACGACGAACTCGGTGCCGCAGGTCGCGCAGTGCACCTTCGAGGCGTGGTACTTGGGGTGGATGTTCGGCTTCATCGGGTCTCCGGGCGCGGTGTGGCGGGTTGGGCGAGGTTTCAGGCGCCGGCGCTGACGGGCTCGGCCTCGGCGACGGGGGCCGCCTCGACCACGGGCTCGACGCGGATGCGCTTCTTCGTTCGGGTCTGGTGCTCGAAACGGACGCGACCCTCGACGGTCGCGAAGACCGTGTAGTCGCGGCCGAGGCCGGTGCCGGTTCCGGCGATGAACGTCATCCCGCGCTGGCGGACGATGATCGATCCGGCCGGCACGAGCTGGCCGTCGCCCACCTTGACGCCCAGGCGCTGGCCGACGGAGTCGCGGCCATTCTTCGAGCTCGAGCCTGCCTTCTTGTGGGCCATCGATCAGTCTTCCTTCTTCGCGGCGCGAGGGCGCCGGGCTGCGGGCTTCGCGTCGGCTGCCGCGGGCTTGTCGGTCCCGGCGGCCTTGGCGGCGGGCTTCCCCGCCTTCGCGGCGGGCTCGTCGGTCTTGGCCGCGCGCGATCGGGCGGGCTTCTTCGGGGCATCCGCGGGAGCCTCGGTGGCCTGGGCTGCGGCAGCCTTCGTCGCGAGCGTCGCGGCGAGCGCGGCGTCGGCGACCGCCTGGGTCGCCGCGGCCTCGGCGAGCCGCTCGCGCTCCGTCTTGCGCGCCTCGGCGGCGAGCTGCTCGGTCGCGGCGGCGCTCTTGCCGTTGAGCGTGACGTCCGTGATGCGCAGGATCGTCTGCTCCTGGCGGTGACCCTTCTTGACGCGGCGGCGCGCCTTGGGCTTGTACTTGAACGAGATGACCTTGTCGGCGCGGTCGGCCCGCAGGACCGTGGCGCTCACGACTGCGCCGGCGACGAGCGGCCGGCCGATAGCGGCCTCGTCCCCGTCCGCGACCAGCAGCACCCGGTCGAGGGTGATCTCCTGGCCGGGCTCGACGTCGAGGAGCTCGACCGCGAGCTCCGTGCCGACTTCGACGTGGTACTGCTTCCCGCCGGTCTCGATGACTGCGTAC
>JARLHH010000217.1 GCA_031292335.1 Candidatus Limnocylindrales bacterium
AGCGGGATTGCTGCCGGCTCCACCCGGACCACGTGCCCGCCCGGCCCGCGCAGCCAACGGCCGCCCACGGCCGCAGCCAGCTGTTCGGCGCGGGCCGCGCGCGCGTCGCGACCGGCGCCCGCTTCCCGACCGGCGAGCCATGCGCCCGTCGCCCTCGGCGGGGGGACCGAGACCCTGGCCGCCCGGATGGCCGCCAGGCGCCGCTGCAGGAGGGCCGCCTCGCTCACCGGGTGACCACGAGGCCGGCGGGCATGGCGCCGGCGGCCGGCACGCCGGGGCCCACCGCGGGCCGGCCCCTTGGCCCGGTGCGGCCCGACGCGGCCTCGCGCTGCGCATCCGGTCGGGCGTCCTGGCCGAGCGCGGCGAGCAACCGGAGGACGAGCACCTTCGCGTCGAGCCCACCATCGCCGGACGGTGGGCGCGGGCCTGTGCAGGATGGGCAGCCGCCCTGGCACGGACAGGCGGCAACGAGGTCCGTGGCACCGGCCACGAGCTCCGCGTGCCGCGCCCACAGGCGCTCCGCGAGCCCGACCCCGCCGGGCACGGCCTCATAGAGGTAGATGGTGGGCGCCTCGGCATGCGGCGAGCGAACCTGGGCGACCAGGCCGAGGTCGCGGGGATCCGTCATCAGGAGCACGCTCGCGACCGCCTGCAGGGCACGTCCCGTCCCGGCGAGCGCGACGTCCAGCTCGGCGCGGCGCCAGCCGGCGGCCGCCCGATCCAGCGTGGCCCAGTAGGCGGTGGTCTGCAGCTCCAGCTCGGGAAGGTGGATCTTGCCCCAGCCCAGGTTCTCGTTCGTGACGAACTTCAGCTTCTTGTAGATGGTGGCGCGACTGGCCACCATCACCTCGCCGTGAACGCGCTGGCCCCCGGCGACCTCCGCGCGGGCGAACACGTCCAGCGGCTTGAGCGTCACGGCGAGCTCCGCCTGGGTGTAGTGGTCGACGTCGACGCGCCGGACGTATGCCTTGCGCTCGTCCCAGTCGAGCCGGTCCACGTGGAACTGGGCCGACTCGTGCAGGTAGATGGCGTCCTCGTGCACCTGCGTCTGGGCCGAGAAGAGATCCAGCTCGCCGATCACCTTGGGCCGATCGGGCGTCGTGTCGATGATCACGACGTTCTCCTCCGCGGCCGTGCGGAGCGAGATCGACGACGCCGGGAAGTTGTCCGGCGAGGCCCAGTACCAGCGGCCGTCATCGCCGGCGTGGACGTGCCCGTCCTCGCCCAGGAAGGCCAGCAGGTCGTCCGCGGGTCCGGGGCCGAACACCTCCCCCGGTGCGAACGGCAGCTCGAATGCCGCCGCCTTGAGGTGGGCGAGGAGGACGTGGAGGTTGTCCGGGTCCACGCGCGCCTCCTCCGGCGGATTGGCGAGCAGGAACTCCGGGTGGTGGACGACGTACTGGTCGACCGGCGCTGCCGAGGCGACGAGGATCGCGACGCTCGTGTCCCGGCGCCGGCCGGCGCGCCCGATCTGCTGCCACGTGGCCGCGATGGAGCCCGGATAGCCGGCCAGCACCGACACGTCGAGGTGGCCGATGTCCACGCCCAGCTCCAGCGCGTTCGTGCTCACCACGCCGAGCACGTCCCCCTCGCGCAGGCCATCCTCGATCGCCCGGCGCTCGGTGGGAAGGTAGCCGCCCCGGTAGCCGCGCACGCGAGCCCGGGGCCCGCCATGCTCTCGGAGTGACTCTCGGAGCCCGGTCAGGATCAGCTCCACCGCGGTCCGGGAGCGTCCGAACACGATGGTCTGGCGGCCGGCGCGCAGGAACGGAAGGGCCCATCGCTGGGCGAGCGTGATCGACGAGCCCCGGGCGCCCGACGGCGCGTCGATGATCGGCGGGTCCACGAACAGCACGTGGCGTTCGCCGGAGGGCGCGCCGTTCCGGTCCACCACGAGCGGGGAGCGGCCGGTGAGGCGGGTGGCCAGCTGGCCCGGGTTGGCGATCGTGGCCGAGCACGTGACGATGATCGGCGACGAGCCGTAGTGGCGGCAGATACGCAGGAGGCGCCGGAGCACGTTGCCCACGTGGCTTCCGAACAGGCCTCGGTACAGGTGCAGCTCGTCCACGACGATCACCTGGACCTGCTCGAACAGCTGGAACCACTTCGTGTGGTGGGGAAGGATCGCGGCGTGGAGCATGTCGGGGTTGGTCACGACGACCTGGCCGGCCAGGCGGATCGAGGAGCGGATCGGGGCCGGCGTGTCGCCGTCGTAGGTGGCCGTCGCTACCTCCAACCCCGACCGGTGGGCCAGGGCCCGGAAGGCGGCGACCTGGTCCTGCCCGAGCGCCTTGGTGGGAAAGAGCCAGAGCGCCCGGGCGGACGGATCCTCGGCGAGCGCCTGGAGGATCGGCAGCTGGTAGCAGAGGCTCTTCCCGGAGGCGGTCGGGGTCACGACACACACGTCGCGGCCGGCGCGAACGGCGGAGAGTGCCTCTTCCTGGTGGGCGTACAGGGACGCGATGCCCTGCTCCGCGAGCGCCGCCCGGATCCGCGGGTCCACCCAGTCCGGGATTGGTGCCGTCTCCGCGGCGCGGGCGGGGATCAGGGCATGATGGATGACGCCGCGCGCCAGCGACGGCTCCTGGAGCAGCCGTGCCAGCACCACGTCGACGTCGGCCGGCGCGTACGTGCGCATCGTGGCATCTCCCGTCTGATTAGAACAGATGCTCGGTATGGTGGTGTGGAAGCGCCCGGAGACGCAAGTCCCTGGCATCCTCGGCGTTCTGCGTGCCAGCTTGTGTGGCACGCCGCGCGGTTTGACACGCTAGCTGCGCGCAGCTACCATCCGGCCATGCCGCCCGAGCCGCCGACGCGCCTGGCAGCCCACGAACCCGGGGATGACGCGGGGGTCGAGCCGTCCATCGTGGCCGGGCCGCCGGCCGTCTCTTTGGCCGGGCTGGGGATCGCGGGTCTCTCGCGCCGCCGCGTGGGCATCGCGGTGACGGCGCTCGTTGCGGTGTGGATCGTCGTCGGCTTCGCCGGCCAGGCGTCCGCGGCCGCCCGGGCCGCCGATCGGGCCGTGCAGGAGCAGGCGACCAACCAGGCCCTGGCGGCAAACGTGGCATCGCTGCGGGACGAGCTCGACCTGGTCCAGACGCAGCGCTGGATCCTCCAGCAGGCGCGGGCCTATGGGCTGGGCTCGACGTCAGAGCGACCGTTCGAGATCGCGGCGGGTGCGCCCTCGCTGCCAACGGACGCGCCGGGCTCGCCGGCTCGGCGGCTCGGGTTGGCGGTGGTCCAGCGCTCGCCGCTGGATTCCTGGCTGGACGCCCTGTTCGGCCCCGGCGGCTGACGGGAAGGCACCTCGCCCCGCCGCGGCGTAGGGCGGGCCGGTCGCTGTGCTAGATTCGCGGCGCGTGGCTGGGTAGCTCAGTTGGTAGAGCAAGCGGCTCATAATCGCTAGGTCACAGGTTCGAGTCCTGTCCCAGCTACCACTCCCGCGATCACTCGGGTGGCCGGTCTGTTGGGCCGGCCCTCGCGATTCGCGGCTCCGTTCGCCCCGTGTCAGCGGGCGCGGCGCGTCGTCGGGACCGCCGGCGGGTCCACCCGCTCGAGCACGACCTCGAAGAAGTCCTTGGTCAGCTCCCAGCGCGGATAGCGCCCCAGCTGGTCTTCGAAGCGGCGGTAGAACTCCTCGTCGAGCGGCGTCTCGCGGAAGCGGAGCGCGAGCATCCGGAAGCCCGCCTCGTGGAAGTAGCGCTCGTACTGCGCCCAGGTGAGGCGGTTCACCCAGGCGGCGCCGGGCACCGCCCTGCCGCGCTTCGCGAGCGCGTCCGAGATCACCTCGTCGGAGAACAGCAGGTGCGGGAACGGGAACGGGATGTCGCGGTACAGGTGGGATGCCTGCGGGCCACGATGGAGGTTGGCCTTCATCCAGAAGAGCGCGCCCGGCTTGAGCACGCGATGCGTCTCCGTGAGCAGCCGGTACGGGTGCTCGACGTGCTCCCACACCGTGAAGGACATCGCCCGGTCGAAGGTCTCGGGCTCGAAGGGGTTCTCCGCCGACAGGTCGGCGAGAAGCAGGTGGACGCGGTCGCCGCGCAGGTGTGGCCAGGAGCGCCGTTCGACGACGTCGACGCCCCAGGCATCCGCCCCCAGGGCGTGGGCGGCGTACCAAAGCTCGTACCCGCCGCCGCAGCCGACCTCCAGCACCTTGGCGCCGGACAGGTCGATGGCGCGGTGGACGCCGTTGAGCCGCCCGCGCGCGGACTCGGCCATCGCGTCGGGATCGTAATGGCGTGGGTTGGGCACAAGCGGCCTGTCGGCATACTCGCGGCAGAGCTGCTCGAACAGCGCCACGTCGTACCGGTTGGCCGGACCCGCCGGCAGGATCGACCGCACCACGTCCATCGGCGCCTCGATGGCGGGCGGCTCCGGCAGGGGGTCGGGGAGCGGCGCCGGTGGCCGAGCCGGCACGTGGACGCGCTTCAGTCCCCGCCAGGAGCTCCGTTCGGGCAGGTCGCGCGGGGGCCGAGCGGCCCCGAGCCGCTGGCCGGCCGCGACGAGCCAGCGGGCGAGGCCCGCCCGTGCCCGGCGTGCCGCGCGAACGAACGGACGGACGATGGGCGCCGCCGGGGATCGGCGGACCAGGTCACGGGCGGTCGGCATCGGTTCTCGGCGTTGCGGGGATCATCCCGGCATCCTATCAGCGCGTGGGCCGGCCATCCGACGCCGCGGTCTACATCCGTCCGGCCGCCCGGCGCGTATTCCATGCAGCGGCGATGCTCTCCCGGCCCGAACCGGGTCCCGGGAATGGACCGCTATACTCCATCCCTGACGTCGGCAGAGCGCTGCCGGCGCGACTGACCCGGAGGTCCGGTGAACGGCAAGTTCTTCCGCAACGGCATCGTGATGCTCGTGCTCGTCGTGGGCACGGTGGCACTGCTGTATACGTTCCTCGTCTCGCCCACCAGCAGCCAGTCCAAGCCCTACTCGAGCTACCTCGCCGACGTGCGGGCTGGCAACGTGACCCAGGTCACCCAGCAGGACCTCACGCTCACCGTGACCACAGCCGGCAGCCCGGGGACCAAGTACACCACCGTCGTTCCCGGGGTGGGCCTCCAGAGCGCGTTCCAGGACACGCAGGACGCAGCGAAGGCCGGCGGGCAGGACCCGACCAAGATCACCTTCACGGCGATGCCTGCCTCCGACGCCGGCCAGTGGGTCAACCTCCTGGTCGGCGCGCTGCTGCCGGTTCTCCTGATCGGCGGCTTCCTCTTCTTCATGATGCGGCAGGCCCAGGGGACGAACAACCAGGCACTCTCGTTCGGCAAGAGCCGCGCCCGCATGTTCCTGGGCAACAAGACGGTCGTCACGTTCGCCGACGTCGCCGGGGTGGACGAGGCGAAGACGGAGCTCCAGGAGGTCGTGGAGTTCCTGAAATACCCCGAGAAGTTCAACTCACTCGGCGCGCGGATCCCGCGCGGGGTCCTGCTGGTCGGCCCCCCCGGAACCGGCAAGACCCTGATGGCCCGGGCAGTTGCCGGTGAGGCGGGCGTGCCGTTCTTCTCGATCTCCGGCTCGGAGTTCGTGGAGATGTTCGTGGGCGTCGGAGCCAGCCGCGTCCGCGACCTGTTCGACCAGGCCAAGCGGAACGCTCCCTGCATCGTGTTCGTGGACGAGATCGACGCGGTCGGTCGTCAGCGAGGCGCGGGCCTCGGCGGCTCGCACGACGAGCGCGAGCAGACCCTCAACCAGATCCTTGTGGAGATGGATGGCTTTGACACGGCCACGAACGTGATCGTGGTCGCGGCCACCAACCGGCCCGACGTCCTCGACCCGGCGCTCCTGCGTCCCGGGCGGTTCGACCGCCAGGTGATCCTCGACCGGCCGGACATGAAGGGCCGCGTCGAGATCCTGCGCGTGCATTCGAAGGGCAAGCCGCTCGACAAGGCGTTCTCCGTCGAGGAGGTCGCGCGGCAGTCGCCGGGCTTCTCGGGAGCGGACCTCGCCAACCTCGTCAACGAGGCGGCCATCCTGGCCGCCCGGCGCAACAAGAAGCTGATCGGCATGCCGGAGTTCCAGGAGGCACTGGAGCGAATCGTCGCGGGCCCCGAGCGCAAGAGCCGGGTCATCTCGGACGCCGAGAAGCTGATCATCGCGTACCACGAGGGTGGGCACGCGGTGGTCCAGCGCATCCTCCCGAAGTGCGACCCGGTGGCCAAGGTCACCATCATCAGCCGCGGGATGGCCCTGGGCTACACGATGGCGCTGCCTTCGGAGGATCGCTATCTGCAGAGCAAGACCGAGTTCGAGGACAAGATCGCCGGGATGCTGGGCGGGAACGCCTCCGAGCGGCTGGTCTTCGGTGACACCACGACGGGCGCCTCGAACGACATCGAGAAGGCGAGCGACCTGGCCCGGCGCATGGTCACCGAGTTCGGGATGAGCGAGAAGCTCGGCCCGCTGGCGTTCGGCAAGCACGACGAGATGGTCTTCCTGGGCCGGGGCATCGGGGAGCAGCGCAACTACTCGGACGACGTCGCCCGGCAGATCGACGACGAAGTGCGGGCGATCATCGACAACGCCTACGCCCGGGCCCAGGACGTCCTGACCCGGCACCGCGACAAGCTGGACACGCTCGCCGCCAAGCTCGTCGAACGGGAGACCCTCGACGCCGCGGAGTTCGAGGCGCTGTTCAGCGACCTGCCCCCGAAGGAGCCGATCCACGGGGTCGTGCCGAAGCTTGAGGCGGCCGGAGCACCCACCGGTGCGCCCCAGCCTGCCTGATCCGGACCGGCGAGCATGCGCAACGGGCGAGCCGACATCGTGCGGCTGGCCCGTTGCGATTCTGCGCCCGGGGGCAGACGTCCGGGGGATCCACGTCCGTGAACCGGGCCGAGCGCCCGGAGGTCCGTTGAGCACGCGGGGCGCGGGGCGTCCCTGCAATGGAGTCGCGTCATGACGATCTCCGCAGCCTCCGTGGGAGCCGGTTCCACTCCCGACGTCGAGGCATACCTGGGGAAGACCGCCGGCCAGCGGTTGCAGCGCTACCTGGACTTCCTGCGAATCCCGAGCATCAGCGGGATCCCCGAGCACGCCCCGGATTGCCGGCGCGCCGCGGGGAAGCTCGCGGACGACCTGCGGGCGGCCGGCCTCGAGCACGTCGAGGTCAGCGAGACGGGAGGTCACCCCATCGTCTACGCGGACTGGCTCCACGCCGGCGGCGCGCCGACCGTCCTGCTCTACGGTCACTACGACGTCCAGCCGGTCGATCCGGTCGACGAGTGGGAGGCCGCGCCGTTCGAGCCGATCGTGCGGGACGGGCGCGTCCTCGCCCGCGGCGCATCGGATGACAAGTCGAACATCTCGATCGCGCTTTCCGCGGCCGAGGCGCTCCTGGCCGCGCGCGGGGCGCTCCCGGTGAACCTGCGCCTGGTCTTCGAAGGCGAGGAGGAGTCGAGCTCGGTGCACCTGGAGCCGTGGCTTGTCGCGAATGCGGGCCGGCTGGCGGCGGACGTCGCGCTGGTCGCCGATTCGGGGTTCTTCGCCGGCAACGTACCCGCGATCACCGTCGGCCTGCGTGGCCTCACCGCGGTGGAGATCCACGTCCAGGGTCCCTTCCAGGACGTTCACTCGGGCGTCTTCGGCGGCGCGATCGAGAACCCGATCAACGCCCTCGCCGGGATCATCGCCAGCCTCAAGGGGCCCGACGGGCGGATCCGCGTCCCCGGCTTCTACGACGAGGTCGTGGCGCTCAGCCAGGAGGAGCGCATGGCGATGGCCGCCCTCCCGTTCGACGAGGAGGCAATGCGGGCCGAGCTCGACGTGCCGGCGCTCGTCGGGGAGTCGGGCTGGACGACGCTGGAGCGGCGCGGCGCGCGGCCCACGCTCGACGTGAACGGCATCTGGGGCGGATTCTCGGGCGAGGGGACCAAGACGATCATCCCTGGGCGGGCGGGCGCCAAGATCACCTGCCGCCTGGTGGCGAACCAGGACCCGGCCCGGATCTCCGACCTGCTTCGCGCCCACATCACGGAGATCGCCCCGCCCGGCGTCCGGGTCGAGGTCGTCGCGATGGGGGGTGGCCGGCCGACGCTGACGCCCCGGGATCTCCCGGCTACCCGCGCCTTCGCCGTTGCGCTCGAGGCGAGTTTCGGGCGGCCCCCGGTCTTCGTCCGCGAAGGTGGCTCCATTCCCGTCGCCGCCAGCTTCGAGGCAAGCCTGAAGCTGCCCGTGACGGTGATGGGGTTCATGCCGCCCAACGGCAACTTCCACGCCCCCAACGAGTGGATGGACCTGGCCAACTTCGAGACTGGCATCCGCGCGTTGGTGGCCTTCTTCGACGAGTACGCGGCGCATCCGGCCGGGTAGCGTCCGGCGTCGGGCGAATCGCGGCGTACCGCGACGTCCGGTGGGGTGATCTCGGTGCGGCCGGGTGCTACGATGGCCGGACGGGGACGATCCCGTTGCCTCCGCATGCGAGGGGAGCGAGAGACCGCGTGAGCACCGAAATGGAGCGCCCTGCCACCCGTGAGCCCAAGGCCGAGTGGCGTCTCGATTCGTCGACCGGAAGCCTCGTCCCGCGCTCGGCGCTCGACGTGATGGTTGACCTCAACGACCGGATCTCCAGCGGGGCCCTGGCCGACTACCAGGCCGTCCCGCTCGGCTTCACGCCACTCGACAAGACGATCGGCGGCGGCCTGCGGCCTGGTGAGCTCCTGCTCATCGGCGGTGCCCAGGGAACCGGCAAGACGACGATGGCCCTCCAGATGGCCCGCAACGTCGCGTCGGGCGGACAGGCCAACGTCCTGTACATCTGCTTCGAGCACGAGGAGCATTACCTGCTCAACCGCATGATCGCGATGGAGTCGGCGCTCGCGCACCTTCCCCACAAGACGGGCGCGATCAAGATCCAGGACGTGCGGCGCGAGATCCTCGGCTCGTGGGTGGCCGAGGGCCAGGGCGGTCCGGTGCTCGCCTCCAACCCGCGCTTGCGGCCCAGCCTGGATCGGATCGGGCGGTACGGCCAGAACCTGTTCCTGATGCGGGGCACGCAGACCGCGAGCACGATCGACAACATCCGGCTGCTGGTCCAGCAGCACCGGGCCCTGTCCGGGGATCGCCAGCTCCTCGTGGTGGTGGACTACCTCCAGAAGGTCCCGCAGTACCCGGAGCCCAGCTCGGAGACCGAGAAGGTCACCTTCGTCGTCAACGGCCTCAAGGACATCGCGCTCGCCGAGCAGGTCGGCATGATCGCGATCGTGGCGGCCGACAAGGAGGGCCTCAAGGCCGCCCGGCTCCGCAACCACCACCTGCGCGGATCATCGGCGATCAACTACGAGGCCGACATCATCCTGATCATCAACGAGAAGTACCAGATCGTGGCCAAGGTGAACATCGAGTTCAACCCCTACCAGGCCCAGCGCTTCCGCGACTGGGTCGTGATCACGGTCGAGAAGAACCGCGGCGGCCAGGACAACGTCGATCTCGAGTTCGAGAAGCACTTCGAGTTCTCGTGCTTCGATCCGAACGGGCGCACCGTCCAGGAGAAGCTCATCGAGGAGCGCCTCTACAACGACTGACCGACGGCTGATGCGGCGCCATCGCCGCGTTGTCGCCAGCGCTCCTCGCTCACGCACGTCGGAGTGCGCTCGCTGCGGTGCTCGGCTCCGCCTTGCGCTGGCGCCGCCTGAGCCGTCGGTCGCAGGCTGATGCGGCGCCATCGCCGCGTTGTCGGTCGCAGGCTGATGTGCTGCCTTCCAGGCCCGTCGCGCTATCCTGCTGCGCATGACCGCCAAGCATCGCGCCGACTTCCCGGGCACCGTCGACATCGTGGTGGAGATCCCGCGCGGGAGTCGCAACAAGTACGAGTATGACGAGGAGACCGGCGTCTTCCGGCTGGATCGAATCCTGTCCTCCGCCGTCTTCTACAACTTCGACTACGGATTCATCGAGGAGACGCGCGCGGCCGACGGTGACCACACCGACGCGCTCCTGATCATCGACGAGCCCACCTTCACCGGCTGCCATGTCTGGGGCCGGCCGATCGGCGGGCTGGAGATGAGCGACGAGAACGGCTTCGACTTCAAGGTCCTGTGCGTCGCGCTCGGCGATCCCCACCAGGCGCACATCACCCGGCTCGCGCAGGTGCGACCGCACCGGCTGGTCGAGATCGAGCACTTCTTCCAGACCTACAAGCTCCTCGAGAAGAAGACCACGGAGGTGCTCGGCTGGCGCGAGCGTGACCGCGCCCTCGAGGTGTTGCGCGAGGACCGCGCCACCTGGGGTCGCGAGCAGGCGCGATGAGCCGGGGCGGGCCGGAGCGCTGGGTCCGCCCGCTCGCCCCGGGCGAGCGGCGCCTCTTCATCGCGGTCCCGCTGGGCGAGGACGCGCGCATGGCGGTGGCCCGCCTGATGGGCGGGCTCGGGGCACCCGCCGAGGGGGGTCGCAGCCCGGATCCCGCCGCGCCACCGGCCGCCCGACTGCGCTGGGTGCGATCGGCCAACCTGCACCTCACGCTCCGGTTCCTCGGGGCGACGCCGGCTGCCGCACTCCCCGCCCTCGAGGGTGCGATCGGCCGGACCGCGGCAGGCAGCGCCCCGTTCGAGGCGCGCCTGGCGGGTGCCGGCGCCTTCCCGTCGCCGTCGCGTCCGCGGGCCGTCTTCCTTCGCATGACGGACGGCGCGGTCGCCCTCGGGACGCTCGCGGACGCCCTTGCGGCCGAGCTCGCCGCCGCCGGCTGGCCGCCGGGGGAGCGTCCGTTCGAAGCCCACCTCACGCTCGCGCGCTCCGACGGCGTGCCGGGAGCCTCGCAGGCGGTCGCCGCGCTCTCTGCCGCGGCCGACTCCCTCGAGGCCGCCTGGACCGTGGACCGGATCGTGCTCTTCGAGAGCCTCCTCGGTGGAGGTCCGGCCCGCTACGTGGCCCTTCACAGTGCGTTCCTGGGCGAGCGCACCTTGCAGGACCCGGCCGCCGCGTTGTAGCCTCGTGGCCCCGCCCGGCGACGGGTGAGCCCGTACCGATCCACCCTCAGCGAGAGCCCCAGGAGAACCGCGCATGCCGCACGACCGAATCAAGTACGTGCTCGACGAGGAGCTGATCCCGCGCGCCTGGTACAACGTGGTCGCGGATCTCCCGTCGCCGCCGCCGCCCGCGCTCCACCCGGGGACCCTGCAGCCGCTGGGACCGGACGACCTCGCCCCGCTCTTTCCGATGGCCCTGATCGCGCAGGAGGTGAGCACGCACCGCGAGGTGGAGATCCCCGGTCCGGTGCGGGACGCCTATCGCCTCTACCGTCCGAGCCCGCTCTTTCGTGCGCGGCGGCTGGAGAAGGTCCTGGACACGCCCGCCCACATCTACTACAAGTACGAGGGCCTCAGCCCGGCCGGCAGCCACAAGCCCAACACGGCGATCCCGCAGGCGTTCTACAACGCCGAGGCGGGCGTGAAGCGCCTGGCGACCGAGACGGGGGCCGGCCAGTGGGGGACCGCGCTCGCGATCGCCGGGGCGCTGTTCGGCCTCGAGGTCAAGGTCTACATGGTCCGCGCCAGCTACGACCAGAAGCCCTACCGCCGGATGCTGATGGAGACGTACGGCGCCACGGTCGTGGCGAGCCCGTCGCCGACGACAGGCTACGGACGGGCCGTGCTGGAGGTGACGCCGGACAGCCCCGGATCACTCGGGATGGCGATCAGCGAGGCGGTCGAGGACGCCGCGACCCGCGACGACACGAAGTACTCGCTCGGGTCCGTGCTCAACCACGTGCTGCTCCACCAGACGGTGATCGGCCAGGAGGCGATCCTCCAGATGGAGATGGCAGGCGAGGAGCCGGACGTCGTGATCGCCTGCACCGGGGGCGGGTCGAACTTCGCCGGCCTCGCCTTCCCGTTCGTGGGCCGGATGCTCCGCGGCGAGGGTTCGTATCGCGTGATCGCCGCGGAGCCGGCTGCCGCCCCATCCCTGACCCGGGGCGTCTTCGCGTACGACTTCGGGGACACGGCGCACCTGACCCCGCTCGTCAAGATGCACACCCTGGGCAGCGAGTTCATCCCCGAGCCGATCCACGCCGGCGGCCTGCGCTACCACGGGATGGCGCCGCTCGTGAGCTATCTCAAGGAGCTGGGCCTGATCGAGGCCCGCGCGGTGCACCAGAACGGGACCTTCGCTGCCGGGGTCCAGTTCGCCCGCAGCGAGGGGATCCTCCCGGCCCCGGAGTCGAACCACGCGATCCGTGTCGCCGTGGACGAGGCGCTCCGGGCGAAGGAGGAGGGCGTCGCCCGGGTCATCCTCTTCAACCTGTCGGGTCATGGGCACTTCGACCTGACCGCGTACGAGCGGTACCTGGCGGGGGCGCTGGAGGACTTCGAGTACCCGACCGAGCGGGTCGCGCACGCGCTGGCGGCGCTCCCGGTCGTCGGCTGATGTCGCGCCGGGGTGCCGTCGGCACGGCGTCCCGGCGCGCAGCGTAGGATTCGGGGCATGCCCCGACTCGCCTGTTGGTCATGCGGCCTGAACATCTACGCGACCTCGCCGCTGGAGTCGCTGTTCGCGGAGGAACGGCGCTGCCCCCGCTGCGGTGTGCTGATGAACCCGGAGCGTCGCGACGCCCCCCGCCGGTCCCAGGTCCGCCGGCAGAACCCGCCCGACGATCCCGGGCCGCCGCCGGAGGGCGAGCGCCGGGTTGCCGAGCGGCGCGCCGGCGACCGCCGGCGCGCCC
>JARLHH010000218.1 GCA_031292335.1 Candidatus Limnocylindrales bacterium
CAGATCCTTCGCGGTCAGCCGGCTGCCGGGCACCGCCGCGTGGCGCTCCACGGCCAGGGCCACGATCCGGGCGCACAGGTCCGGGAACGCGAGGCCGGCGGCCGCGGCGACCCGCGGGAAGAGGCTGATCGGCGTGAAGCCGGGGATCGTGTTGATCTCGTTGAGGTAGAGGCTTCCGCTGCCCCGATCCTGCAGGAAGTCGACCCGGGCCATCCCCTCCGCGCCGATGAGCGTGAAGGCCGCCGCGGCGATCCTGCGGCAGTCGGCGGCGGTTGCGTCGTCGACGTCGGCCCGCGGCAGGAGCACCGCGGCGTCGGCGACGTACTTGTCGACGTAGTCGTAGAAGTCGCGGCTCGGGATCACCTCGCCCGGGCCGTAGACCGCGAGATCGCCCGGCGCGTTGCCGAGGACCGCCACTTCCAGCTCCCGGGGGGTCGGCAGGCACGGCTCGACGAGGATGCGCGCGTCGTAGCGCAGGGCGAGCTCCACGGCCGGCCCCCGGTCGGCCGGTCCCCACGCGATCGACATGCCCACGGAGGACCCCAGGCGAGCCGGCTTCACGATCACCCGCCGCCCGGGCGCGTCGGCGGCGAACGCCTCGAGATCGGCCAGCACGCCCGACCGGTCCGCGGCCCAGCGCGTCGCGCTGATCTCGATCCAGGGCAGGACCGGGAGCCCCGCGCCGCGGGCGATCCGCTTGAAGAACGGCTTGTCCATGCCAACCGCGGACGCGGCGATCCCGGCACCGGTGTAGGCCAGGCCGGCCGCCTCCAGGATCGCCTGGATGGTTCCATCCTCCCCGAACGGGCCGTGGAGGGCGATGAAGACGACCGGCCGTGGACGGGCCGCCGCGATGTCGACCGTCGCCTCGCCAGCGGTGAACGGTCCGGCCGCGCCGAGTGACGCGGGCGCGTCATAGGCGGCGCCGGGGCGGCCCTCACGCCGGTGTCCCGCCGGCATGCGCCACCAGCCTCCCGAGAGGTCCACCAGGAACTGGCTTACGGCGTGGCCCTTCGCGGCGAGCGCCTCGGCGATGGCGGTCCCCGAGACGATCGAGACGTCGTGCTCCGCGGACGGACCGCCGAAGACGACGGCGACCGGAGTGGATGCTCCGCCGGGCGCGGTCATGCCGGCGCCTCGCCCCAGGTCGACCAGTCGCCCATGAACTGGATCTCGAACGCGAGCGTGACGCCCGTCTCGCGCACGACGGTGTCCCGTACCAGCTCGGCGAGCTCCCGAACGTCCGCGGCCGAGGCATGTCGGTCGTTGAGGATCCAGTTGGCGTGCTTGGCGGAGACCACGGCCCCACCGACCCGGCGGCCCTTGAGGCCGCACTCGTCCACCAGCGCCCCGGCCGAGGGGCCCTCCGCCGGGTTTCGGAAGACGCTGCCGGCGCTGGGGGTTCCGAGCGGCTGGTGCGCCTGCCGCCAGCGGCGGATCTCGTCGAGGCGGGCGCGGATGACGGCCGGATCGTCCGGGGTGAGACGGAAGGTCGCGCGGAGGATCACCTCCGCCGGCCGGCCGGCCGGTCCGTGCTTGAAGCGGCTCTCGCGATAGGCCAGGCCAAGGTCGGCGGGCGCCAGGCTGGCTTCGCTCCCGTCGGCACTCAGCACGCGCGCCGACTCCAGGATCGCGGCGACGTCGGAGCTGTGCGCCCCCGCGTTCGCCCAGACGGCTCCCCCGACATTGCCGGGAATCGCGAGGCCGAACTCGAGTCCCGAGAGGCCCGCCTCGGCCGTGACGGTCGCCGCCTTTGCCATGGGCAGCCCTGCCTCCGCCACCAGCCGCCCATCGGAGATCTCGAACCCCTGCGCCCGGACGTGGATGAGCAGCCCCCGAACGCCCGCATCCGACACGACGACGTTGCTGCCCCGGCCCAGGATCGTGTGGGGAAGGTCGCGCCCGCGGGC
>JARLHH010000219.1 GCA_031292335.1 Candidatus Limnocylindrales bacterium
ACGGGGTCGATGTCGTACAGGACGACCTGGCAGCCGTGGGTCGCGCACTGCAGCCCGATCTGCTGGCCCATCGTGCCGCTGCCGATGATGAGAACGCGGCGCACGTCGTCGATCTGCATGGCACTCCTCCAGCGGCCAACGTCAACAGTTCAGGTCAGCGCCGTCCCATATAGGCACGAACCCGGTCCGGAGTGATGACGAAGATCTCGCGGGGCGCCGGGCGCGGATAGGGCGCCCCGACGTACCGCTGGGAGAGCGTGTTGATGAACGCGAGGCCCTCGTCGTGGCGGATCTCGGTGACGCGCCCGCTGATCGAGAGGCGGCGCCACGGGTCCGCCGGGTCCACCACGGAGACCGCGACGTCCGGGCGTTCGCGCAGGGCGCGGCTCTTGTATGACGAGGTTGGTGAGCTCGTCAGGATGTGCTCGCCGTCGTAGTCGACCCACATGACGTGGGTCACGAGAGACCCATCCGCGTGGGCGAGGGACACGTGCGCGACGACGTTCGTGCGCAGCAGGTAGGCGAGCTCCTCGGGGATCAGTGGCACGCTGGCACCTCTCGCCGGACGGTCCGGCCAGCTCCGCTCGCGGCCTCGGATCGACGGTCGGACTCAGGTCTCCGGGGCACTGCCGATTCTAGGCGTGTCCCGTCAGGCGAGCTGGTCTCGTCAGGCGAGCTGGCGGCACATGGCCACGGCTGTATCCGGGCACGCGCTCGTGAACTCGATCGAGCTGCCGACGGCCGCCGCGGCCTCGTCGCGCGGGATGGCCGTGTAGCCGAGGCGCGGGAACCAGCCGATCGCGGTTTCCGTGAGCAGGTAGAGCTCGCGGACGCCCTGGCGCCGGGCGAGCTCCTCGGCGGCCTGCACGAGGTCGTGGCCGAGGCCGGTTCGTCGTCGATCGGGGGCGACGACGACCGAGCGCAGCAGACCGGCGGAACCGTAACGCTCGACGGCGGCCGCCCCCACGATCAGCGCGCCCTCGCGGGCCACGACGCCGGACTCGAACGCCTGCGCCGCGCCCGCGAGCGGGAGGCCGGCTGACGACAGGAGCGCCTCCACCGCCGGCAGGTCGGACGGCTCAGCCCTCTCGATCCGCATCAACAGCAGCCCTCGCCTCCGCAGCAGCCGCTGCTTGCCACCGGGAGGTCGCGCATCGTCAGGTCGATGAGGGGCTTCGCATCGGCCGACTTCGCGGCCTTCACGATCGCGCTGAGCATGCCGTCCGCCACCTGGTGGGTCGGGGTCACGGAGATGTCCGTGAGGCCAGCCGCCTCGAGGCCAGCCCGGTACTCC
>JARLHH010000029.1 GCA_031292335.1 Candidatus Limnocylindrales bacterium
ATCGACGTCTGGGCCGTGAACCAGACCGAGCCGACGTGCTCGTCCTGGATCGCACCGAGCTCGACCGGTCCCAGACGGTCGTCGGCCAGGCCGAGCAGGAAGAGCTGGCCGATCCGCTGGTCTTCGGTCATGCGGGTCAGGACCAGCTGGGCGCAGGAGGCCACGCCACTCGGCGTGGGTGACGGGGAGACCATCGGCGATGGGGCCACCGTTGGTGTCGGCGTGGCCGTCAGCGTCGGCGTGGCGGTCGGTGTCGAACGCGGCGGCACGCTCGAGGACGGGGCGACGGAACCCGCGCTCGAAGCCGGGGGCGCCGCGCAGGCAGCGACGAGGCTGGCGACGGCGAAGAGGGCTGCCAGCCGAAGCTGGACGGGTCGTCCGCCGCCCCTGTCAACCACGTTCCAGTTCACGAGAGGCGGGCAGGTCTACGGCCGCAGCGTGCCGAAGAAGACCTGCCAGGCCAGCAGCGACTTGGCGATCAGGCTGAAGAGCATGTAGGCCCGCTCGCCGTACAGGTAGTCGCGCCAGCGGCCGACCTTGCGGTACTGCAGGACCATGTTGATCGCGAAGACGTTGAAGGCGACGAACAGCGAGACGAAGATCCCGATCACGAAGCCAGGGATGGGCGCCGAGGCGGGCTCCGTCGCGGAGATCAGGAGCGTCACGAAGATGACGATCCACGGAACGGCGCCAGCGATGCAGCCAAAGACGTAGTGGAGCCACTGGGGCCGGTCGCGGCCTTCGTTGGCGATCTCCATGCTCCAGCCGAACAGGATCATCGCGGCGTTGACACCGAAGATCGCGATCAGCGCACCGACGTCCTGGACACCGGCGAGGGCGGCGATGACGACGATCATCACGCTCGAGGAGAACGAGTACTCGATCCAGCGGATCGGGTTCTGGCCACGGGCGAGATGCGCCTCGTACCAGCGGCGTGCCGGGAGCGCCATGGCGAAGTGGGCGACGGCGCTCATGAGGAAGAAGACGGCGACGGCCGGGCCGATCGGCAGATCCCAGATCGAGCGCTGGGCCGTGACCAGGCTGCGGGTCGACTCGTCGAAGCGAAGGTAGGTGCCCACCACCGGCGACGTCACCACCGGGTTCTTCGCGAACGAGAGCGCCAGGATCGCCACGAACTGGACGAAGTGAAGCGCCGCCAGGACGGCGTTCCAGCGCAACAGGCTGCGGGACCGGTCGATCGGGATCGTGGCCGCTCCACGTGTGGACATGGGCCCTCCGAAAGGTGCGGGCGAACTCGGGAACCAGTCAAGAATACGCGGAGGCGCCGCCTCGGCGGGCACCTCCAATCCGCCGCGAACCCGCCTCCGAACAGTGGGCGTCAACCCACCCGACACGGAGGTCACCACCGGATGAACCGCATCAAGCGAATCGCACTGCTCCTCGGCGCGGCGGCGCTCGTCCTCGCCATCGTCCCCTCGACGGTGGCGGCGGCAACACCCAGCCAGACGATCGTCCAGATCGCGACGGCGAACGGCAACTTCAAGACCCTGCTCGCCGCGGTCGGGTGCGCCGATCCGGCAGTCGGAGCGGCGCTCACGAGCGGCAAGCAGCTCACCGTCTTCGCCCCCACCGATGCCGCGTTCAAGGCCGCCGGCCTCACGCCGGACAACGTCTGCACCGCGCTCCCGAAGGCAACCCTGACGAAG
>JARLHH010000220.1 GCA_031292335.1 Candidatus Limnocylindrales bacterium
CCGCTCGCCGACGGGGCCACGCTCCAGCGGGCCTCGGCCGTGGCCCTGAAGGCGGGCGCCACCCTGGACCGGTCGGTGGCACTGCTCGCCCGGATCGCGGCCGCCCGGCCCGGCGTCCCGCTCGTGCCCATGTGCTATGCGAACCAGCTCCTGGCCGGCGGCGGTGGCGCGACCGCGACACGGCGGCTCGCCGATGCCGGCGCGTCCGGCGTGATCGTGGCCGACCTGACGCCCGACGAGGGCGCGCCATTCGAAGCCGCCTGCCGCGACGCTGGGATCGCCCTCGTCTACCTGGTCGCGCCCACCACGCCGCCGGGCCGGCGGGCCGCGATCGCTGCCCGGACCGGCGGCTTCCTGTACACGGTCTCGCTCGTGGGCGTGACCGGGGCCAGGGCCAGCCTGCCGCCGGAGGTCGGGCGCTACGTCCGGGCCGTGAAGGCCGCCTGCCCCGTTCCGGTCGCGGTCGGCTTCGGCGTGTCGCGGCCCGCCCACGTCCGGGCGCTCGTGCGGGCCGGCGCGGACGGGGTGATCGTGGCGTCGGCGCTCATCGACGCGCTCGGCCCGGACGGCCGCGACACGCCGGGGTTGGGACGGCTGGTCGAGCGACTCCGCGCGGCTGCCGGACGCTGAGCCGCGGCCTCGCGCGGACGGTCAGTCCGCCGCCGGCCCTGCATCTCCGCCGCGGCCTCGATCCCGCCTCTGCGCGTGCTGCACCCGGCGCGTCGCGGCGATCAGCTTCCGGTAGAGGGCGACGAGCTCCGGTTCCGGGAAGAGCCCTGCCGATGCGCTCGTGACGTGCTCCAGGACCTGCGCCTCGCGGGCGGCATCGCGCACGGTTCGACGGCCCGTCACCTGCTTGACGCTGCCGATCTCCAGGGCGATCTGGGCCCGCTCGTTGAGGAGCGCGACGATCTCGTGGTCGATCGCGTCGATGCGCTGTCGCAGCGGGGCGAGCGCCTCGGCCGCCGCGTCGCCCTGGGGCGCCGCGCCATCAAGCGGGTCCGCGCCCGCTGACGCCGCGTGCCGCGGTCCCGGACCTCCGCGTTCCCGCCGCCGCTCAGCCATCGCGCGTCTCCGGGTCGACGGCGCGGGCGGGGATCAGCCCACTGGCCCAGCGCCTGGCCAGCTCCTCCAGCGCCAGGGCGTAGCCCCGGGCGTGCAGGCCCACGAAACGGGCGACCGCCACGTCCTCCAGGAAGTTCACCCGCCGGAACGGCTCGCGGGCGGCCGGGTCCGAGAGGTGCACCTCGACGAACGGGCGTTCCACGGCGAGCAGGGCGTCGCGCAGGCTGACCGACGTGTGGGTGAGCCCGGCGGCGTTCACGATCGCGGCGTCGAAATCGCGGCGATGGAGCCGGTCGATGAGCGCACCCTCGTGGTTCGACTGGAAGAACGCAACGGAGATGCCGAGCTCGGCGGCCCGCGCCGCGAGCCCCGCGTTGACCTGGTCGAGCGTCTCGCGCCCGTAGATGGCCGGCTCCCGGGTTCCCAGCAGATCCAGGTTCGGGCCGTTGAGGACAAGGACGCGGAGCGCCCGGCGGGTCCCCGCCGGTCCTGCCGGCGTAATCATGCGCGGGCCCCCGCCTGTCGCCCTGCCAGAACGCTCCGGGCCGCGCCGACCAGGACATCGGTGGGAATGTCGGCCCGGACCGTCCAGCCGCCGGCGGTCGCGAGCACCCAGCGCAGCTGCCCGGCCCGGTGCTTCTTGTCCGTGGCGATCGCCTCGAGCACCGCGTCGACCGACATGGCGAGCGGTGCCAGGCCGAGCTCAAGCTGGTCCAGGAGCCGCTCCACCCGGTCCGCGCGGTCGGGCGGCGTCACGTCCATCGCCACGCCGATCCGGAGCGCCGCCCGCAGCCCGTAGGCGACGGCCTCCCCGTGGAGAATGCCCCGGAAGGCGGCGGCCGTCTCGATCGCGTGGCCGAGCGAGTGCCCGAGGTTCAGGGAGATCCGGCCGCCCTGCTCGCGCTCGTCGGCGGTCGCGACGTCGATCTTGGCCATCGCGCAGCGCTCCACGAGCTCCGCCATCGCGCCCGACTCGAAGACGGACGGGAGGCCGCTCGCGAGGGCTGGCCCGTCGGCCTCCAGGAGCTCCAGGAGCCGCTCGTCGCCGAGCGTCCCCATCTTGACCGCCTCGCCCAGCGCAGCGCGCAGCTCGCGCGGTTCGAGCGTCCGCAGGAGGGAGACGTCCGTGACATTTGCCGCGGCCTGGTGGAAGGCGCCGACGAGGTTCTTCCCCTCGGGTAGATCGACGGCGGTCTTGCCGCCGATCGAGCTGTCCAGCTGGGCGACGAGGGTTGTCGGGACGTGAACCAGCGGCACGCCGCGCAGCCAGGTCGCGGCGAGGAACCCGGCCGCGTCGCCGAGCGCTCCACCGCCGATCGCGACGATCGGATCCGTCCGTTCGGCATGCAGGGTGGCGAGCTGGCGGGCCGCCTCTTCGATCACCCCGAGCCGCTTGGCATCCTCTCCGCGCGGAATCAGGATCAGCTCGGTCGGGATCCCGGCCGCGCCCAGCGCGTCGGAGATGGCGGCTCCCGCGGCCTCCCAGGCGCGCGGCTCGGATACGAGGAAGGCGCGGCGCGCCTCGAGGCCCTCGAGCGCCTCCACGATGCCGGGCCCGGCCGTGCCGTCGCCCAGGCCGTACCGGCCGAGCGGCGTGGTGGCCCGCACGAGCAGCGTCCGCGGGACCGGGTCGGCAAGATGACGTTCCAGCGTCTCCACGATCCCGGCCAGACCGATGATCGCGTTCACGCGCAGCGCCGGCGCATAGAAGGGCGCCCGGGCTGCCGCCAGGACACGCATCGCCGCAACCGGGTCGGTGCCGCCCAGCAGGGGCCGTGGCACCGGCGAGTTCCGGACGCGCTGGGCGAGGACCTCCGGCGGGCCGTCGAGCCAGGCGGCCATCCGGCCGCGATAGAGGTGCCACCGGTTGCGCGGGTCAACGGGAGCGCCGCCCCCCGTCGCGACGACGCGGGTCAGGCCGGGCCGGGGGTCAGCGGGTCCAAGCGCCTCGATCGCCCGGCGCTCCCGCACCCGGAAGCCCGCCTCGCCCTCCTCGGCGAAGATCGACGGGATCGGGCGCCCCGCCTCACGCTCGATCTCCTCGTCCAGGTCGACGAACGTCGCGCCACGGCGGCGCGAGAGGCGGCGACCGACCGCGGTCTTGCCGCTCCCGGGCAACCCGACGAGGACCAGGTCCATGGCTCGCCTAGTCGTCCCCACCCGACCCGGCGGCGCCCGATCCCGGGTCGGCCTGCGCCGCGCCGCGGGCTGCCGGTTCGGCCGCGCTGTCGTCCCGGGCCTGGGTCAGACGGCTGATCCGCTCGACGTACCGCGCCAGGTTGTCCTGGACCTCGGCGAGCGAATCGCCGCCGAACTTCTCGAGCACCGCCGAGGTCAGCGTCAGGAGCACCATCGCCTCGCCGATCACGCCCGCGGCCGGGACGACGCTGATGTCGGAGCGCTCGTAGTGGGCCGTCTCGACCGCCTCGCCGGTCACCAGGTCGGCGGACGGCAGCGGCCGCGCGAGGGTCGAGATCGGCTTCACGGCGCCGCGCACGACGAGCGGCTGCCCGTTCGTGATGCCGCCGGTCAGGCCGCCCGCGTTGTTCGTCCGGTGGATCCACGCCCCGGCCGGGTCGCGTCCCTCGATCACGTCGTGGACCTCGGATCCGAGCAGACGGGTCTGCGCGAACCCGAGCCCGAGCTCCACGCCCTTCACGCTCTGGATGCTCATGATCGCGCCCGCCAGGGCGCCGTCGAGGCGCCGGTCCCAGTGAACGTGGCTGCCGAGGCCGATCGGGAGCCCGTGGGCCACCACCTCGAAGACGCCGCCGACCGTGTTGCCCAGCGAACGTGCCTCGTCGATCCGCGCCACCATCCGCGCCTCGGCGTCGGGATCGGGGCAGCGCAGCGGGCTTGCCTCGGACTCGGCCCGCGACCGCGAGCAGTTGGCCGGGTCCAGGGCGACGCCCCCGACCTCGGCGGTGAAGGACCAGACATCGATGCCGAGCGCCCCCAGGAAAGCGCGGCAGACGGCCCCCGCCGCGACCCGCGCCGCCGTCTCACGTGCCGAGGCGCGCTCGAGCACCGGGCGCGCATCGCTGAAGCCGTACTTCACGGCGCCGGCGAGGTCCGCGTGCCCGGGCCGCAGCCGGGTCACGGGCTGCGCGCGCCGGTTGCCCTCCGCCGCGAGGACGGCGAGCTCGTCGGACTGGGCCGCGGAGAGCGGTTCCACCTGCATCACCCGGGTCCAGCTCTCCCAGTCCCGGTTGCGCACCAGGAGCAGGACCGGCGAGCCGATCGTCAGCCCGTGCCGAACCCCCGCCAGGATCTCCGCGCGATCCTGTTCGATCGTCTGCCGCGCGCCGCGGCCGTAGCCGCCCTGGCGGCGGCGAAGGTCGACGGCGATGCCGTCCGCGGTGACGGGCACGCCGGCCGGAAGCCCTTCGAGCGTGGCGCCGAGCGCCGGCCCGTGCGACTCCCCGGCGGTGAGGAAGCGGAAGACGGTCATCCCGCTCCGGGATCCCCCGGCTCGGCCGCGGAGCCGGTCTCGGCGGCCGCCAGGGCCAGCTCGGCTTCCAGCTTCTCGCGCATCAGCTCTTCGGGTGCCGGCTGTCCCGTCCAGAGCGTGAATGCGGCGGCCCCCTGGTGGAGCAGCATCAGCTCACCGTTCTGGGTCGTGCACCCCGCCGCGGCCGCGTCGCGCAGGAGCCGCGTCTGGGGCGGGTTGTAGATGAGGTCCAGCACGAGCAGGTCGCCGGGCAGCAGCTCGGCCGGGATCGGGCTGACATCTCCCGCCAGCCCGACGGAGGTGGCATTGACCAGGACGCGGGCACGGGAGAGCTCCGCCTCGATGATCGACTCGTGCCACGGCATCGCGCGCAGCTCCATGTGGGCCGCGCTCCTCCCGAAGAACTTCACCAGCGCTTCGGCGCGGTGGAGGTGGCGATTGAAGACCACGATGCGCTGGAACCCTTCCGTCACGAGCCCGTGAACGACGGCGCGCGCGCCGCCGCCGGACCCCAGCACGACGGCCTGGCGGGGCATCTTCTGCTTTCCGACCAGCCGGTCGAGCGCGACCCGGAAGCCGGCCACGTCCGTGTTGTGGCCGACGAGCCTGCGGCCGTCCCGGGTGATCGTGTTGACCGCGCCGGTCGCGTGCGCCTCCTCGGTCAACCGGTCCACCAGCGCCGCGGCCTTCTCCTTGTGGGGGATCGTGACGTTCGCGCCCAGGAAGTCGTCGCCGCGCAGCTCGGCGACCGCGTCCGCGAGCTCGAGCGGCGCCCGGTCCCAGAGCTCGTAGGTGGCCGGGATGCCGAGCGAATCGAGCGCCGCCTGCTGCATCACGCCCGACAGCGAGTGGGCCACCGGATGGCCGATGAGCACGATCCGTTTCGTCATGCGCGCACCCTCTCCAGCTCGTCGAAGAAGCCCGGGTAGGAGACGTCGGCGGAGGCGGAGCCCCCGACGAGCGTGGTTCCCTCGGCGATGAGGCCCGCGACGGCGAAGGTCAGCGCCAGCCGGTGGTCGTCGTGGCTGTCGACCGCAGCGCCCCGGAGCGTGCGGCCGCCCTCGATCTCGATCTCGTCTCCGTCCGCCCGGATCCGGGCGCCGAGGGCCGTGAGCCCCGCGACGATCCCGGCGACCCGGTCCGATTCCTTGTGGCGCAGCTCCCCGACGCCGCGGATCCGGCTTCGACCGGACGCCACCGCGGCGGCGAGGCAGAGGATCGGGACCTCGTCGATCGCGCCGGCGACCTCGGCGGGGTCCACCTCGATTCCATGGAGTGTGCTGCTCCGGACGGCGAGGTCCGCGATCGGCTCGCCCGACTCCCCGCCCGGGCCGGATCCGACCGGCCGTTCCTCGATCTCGGCGCCCATCCGCCGCAACAGGTCGATGATCCCACGCCGCGTCGGGTTCGTCCCGACATTTCGGAGCAGCAGGTCCGCGTCCGGATGGATGGCCCCCGCGACCAGCCAGAACGCCGCCCCCGAGATGTCGCCGGGGACCTGCTCGTCGAGCGGCGACACTGTCGCCGGCCCTGCCACCGCGTGGATGGCGCCCCCGTCGGCGAGGAGCCGGGTGCTGACCGGGACGCCGCGGGCGCGCAGCATCCGCTCCGTGTGGTCGCGCGTCGGCAGCGCCTCGCGCACCATCGTCGTTCCCGTGGCGGCCAGCCCGGCCAGCAGCACGCACGACTTCACCTGGGCGCTCGGAACCGACGTGACGTGCTCGATGCCCCGCAGGGCCGTCGACCCCGTGATTGCGAACGGCGCACGGGTCGTGCCCGCCCGGCCCACGACCGTGGCGCCCATCGCCGCAAGGGGTTCCGCAATGCGTGCCATCGGGCGCCGCCGAAGGGACACATCCCCGTCGAGCACGCCAAGGCCCGGCAGACCCGCGAGGATCCCCGCCACCAGGCGGAACGTCGTCCCCGAGTTCCGGCAGTCCAGGACGCCCTCCGGCTCGGCGAGGCCGCCGCGGCCGGGCGATTCCACCAGGTAGTCGACGGTCCGGGCATCGCTGCCCAGCCGCGTGAGGGTGGCCCCGAGCGCGGTCGCGACGTCGGCGGTTGCCCGAACGTCGCGGCCATCGCCTGCCCCCGTGATCAGGCTCCGGCCCGGCGCGAGGAGCGCGAGCAGGAGCGCGCGATGGCTGATCGACTTGTCGCCGGGCAGCCGGACCTCGCCGCGCAGCCGCCGCGCGGGGCGCACGCTGACCTCGTCCACCGGGGGCGCTCCGAGCACGGTCGGGCTCAGGACCGGGATCCGGCAGCGGCGATCGCACCGCCGCGAGGTGCGTGGAGCGAGGCCGCCTGCGCGTGCACCGGCCGGACGGCCGCCGCGAGCGCCGCGAACTGGTCGAGCGTTACCGACTGGTCCCCGTCGGACAGCGCCTCCTCCGGGTGGGGATGGACCTCGACCAGGAGGCCGTCGGCGCCGATCGCCGCCGCTGCCAGCGCGAGCGGGGCAACCAGCCAGCGCTTACCGGTGGCGTGCGACGGGTCGATCACCACGGGCAGGTGCGTGATCTCGTGCAGGAGCGGGACGGCCGTGATGTCGAGCGTGTTGCGCGTGGAGGTCTCGAACGTCCGGATGCCTCGCTCGCAGAGGATCACGTTCGGGTTGCCGCTCGACATCACGTACTCCGCGGCCATGAGCCACTCCTCGATCGTCCCGGACAGGGCACGCTTGATGAGCACCGGCCGCCCGATCTTGCCGACCGCCATGAGCAGCGAGTAGTTCTGCATGTTCCGGGCGCCGATCTGGAGGATGTCGGCGTACTCGGCGACAGGTTCAACCTGGCCGGGCTCCATGACCTCGGTGATCACCGGGAGCCCGGTCCGCTCGCGGGCCTCGGCGAGGAGGCGCAACCCGTGGAGGCCCAGGCCCTGAAACGAGTACGGGCTGGTGCGCGGCTTGAACGCGCCGCCGCGGAGCATGTCCGCGCCGGCCGCGGCCACCGCGTCCGCCGTCTCGAAGAGCTGCTCGCGCGATTCGACGGCACACGGCCCGGCCATGATCGTGAGCGAGCCGTCGCCGATCCGCACGCGGCCGACCTCAACCACGGTGTCCTCCGGATGGAAGGCCCGCGAGGTCAGCTTGAACGGACGGTCGGTCCGGGTGACGGACGCGACGCCCGGCAGCTCGCGGAGCCGGGTGCCGAGCCGCTCCAGCCGGGCGCCGCCCTCCCCGAGCACGGCGATCACGGTGCCGCCCGCGCCCCGGTTCTCGTGGGGCGTCAGGCCCTCGTCGAGGATCAAGCTCCTGACCGCGTTGAGCGCTTCCTCGCTCGCCCCGAGCGACATCACGACGAACATGCTGCCTCGTCTTGCGTCCCGCGCGTCTCGCGCGTCCCGTGCCGGGAAGAAAGCTGCCGGACAAACAAAAAAGCAGAGGCCCGCAACCCCTGCTTCCACCCGGCACGAGCCGTGCCCCGGAGCCTACGCCCCGCGGACGGTCATGCCGGGTCCATAAAGAAGAGGTGGTGCGCCTGCACGGTGCCCGGACGATAGCGGTCCCCGGGCGGCTCTGTCAACGCGCGGTCGCGCTCGTGCCG
>JARLHH010000030.1 GCA_031292335.1 Candidatus Limnocylindrales bacterium
GATACCGTCGTGGGCGTCGCGGCCGGCAAGGACGGGCGAACCCTCGACGTGGCCGGCACGAGCGCGCTCGTCGCGCAGGCGGTCCTCGCCCGGGCCGCCGATGCCGCCCCGGCGCAGCCCCCACCCGTGCCGCTGGCGCTCGCGATCGTGGCCCCGAAGCTGACCACCGCCCAGGCGCAGCTGACCGCCCCGCTCATGAAGCAGATCTCGACCTGGACGACCTACTACCAGCCCGGTCCCAGCAATGGGTACGGGGCGAACATCAGGATCCCGACCAGCACGATCGACGGCTACGTCCTTGCCCCCGGCGCGGTGTTCGACTTCTGGCAGGCGATCGGCGAGGTCAGCGCCGCCACCGGGTACCTGCCGGGCGGCGCCATCATCGACGGCAAGTCGGAGCCCACCGGGGCGTTGGCAGGTGGGATCTGCTCGTGCTCGACGACCCTCTTCAACGCGGCCGCGCGGGCCGGGCTGGAGATCCTGTCCCGGGCGAACCACTACTACTACATCGACCGCTACCCGCTGGGCCTCGATGCCACGGTCTTCGAGAGCGACTCCGGGTCGGTCACCACGATGTCGTTCCGGAACGACACCGCGTACCCGATCCTCATCCGCGGCTACAACCTGGCCGGTGCCGTCAGGTTCTCCCTCTTCAGCGTCCCGACCGGACGCCTGGTGACCTTCTCGACGCCGATCGTGACGAACCGCAACCCGGGCGTGGAGACCACCGAGTACACGACGAGCATCCCGCCCGGGACCACCAAGCGGCTCGAGTACCCCACGATCGGGATGCGGGTGACCGTCACCCGGACGGTCACGGACGCGGCCGGGGTCGTGATCCACCATGACGTCTTCAACTCGAACTACGCTCGCGTCGACGGCCTCACGCTGATCGGCCGGGCACCGTCCGCGGGTGGCCCGACGCCGAGCCCCAGCCCGACGCCGGTCCCGACGCCGAGCCCCAGCCCGACGCCGACGCCCCCGCCCGCCTGACCTCCCGCCATGACGATGCGCCAGGAGCTCGCCGAGTCACCCGGGGTCGTGGAGGGCCTGCTCGTGAGCGCGCAGGCGCCGCTGGGGCTCCTCGCCGGCGAGGTCCGCCGCCGCGGGACCCGGTTCGTCCTGGTCGCCGCGCGCGGCACGTCCGACCACGCCGCCACGTATGCCCAGTACGTCCTGGGTGCCCGGGCCGGCCTCCCGGTCGGGCTGGCGACGCCGTCGCTGTCGTCGCTCTACGGACAGGCGCCCAGGGTCGCGGACGCGCTCGTGGTCGGGATGAGCCAGTCCGGCCGCTCTCCCGACATCGTCGCCGTTCTCGACGACGCGCGCCGGCAGGGCGCCTTGACGCTCGCGATCACGAACGACCCGGCATCGCCGCTGGCCCGTGCCGCCGACGTCGTGGTGTCGCTGGAGGCCGGGCCGGAGCTGGCCGTCGCGGCCACCAAGACGTACGTCGCCGAGCTCGCCGTCGTGGCGCTTCTCTCGGAGGCGCTCCGCGCCGGCGAGCGGGACCCGGCGCTCGGTCGGCTCCCCGCGGCGCTGGCCTCGATGCTGGAGCTGGAGCCCTCGATCGTGCGCCTCGCGGACCGGTTCGCACTCGCACCCGCCTGCGTCGTCCTCGCCCGGGGATTCCAGTACGCGACCGCGCGCGAGTGGGCCCTGAAGCTCAAGGAGGTCGCGGGCGTCTTCGCCGACCCCTACTCGGCCGCCGACTACGAGCACGGCCCGATCGCGCTCGCCGAGCCGGGCATGCCGGTCCTGGCGGTGGTCTCGAGCGGACCGACCCTGTCCGGGATGGTCTCGCTGCTCGGCCGTCTCGCCGCGGATGGCGCGGACTTGCTCGTCGTGTCGGACGCCGAGGCCGCCCGCGCCCTCGGGACCGGGTCGCTGGCGCTTCGCGCCGACCTGCCGGAGTGGCTCGCGCCGATCGGCGCGATCCTTCCCTGCCAGCTGTTCGCCTACCACCTCGCGGTGGCGCGGGGACGCGACCCCGAGACACCCCACAACCTCAGCAAGGTGACGCTGACGCGCTAGCCGCGACCGGCGGGCGCTCCAGATTCGTTCACCACCGTTGCGCGGAGGTCGCGCAGCCCGGCCGCCATGCCCGCCAGCTCGAGCTCGCCAAGACCACGGAGGAGGCGCACGAGCCATTCCGTCGTGCGCTTCTCGGCTGCCTCGAGGTCGGCGAGGCCCGACGGGCTGAGGGTGAGTCGGATGCGCCGGCGGGAGGCTGGATCCGTCTCGCGCACGACCAGCTGCTGGCGCACCAGGCGCGCGACGAGCTCGGAGGCCGCCGGCAGCGACGTTCCGACCTGGTCTGCCACCGCCGAGAGGTCGGTGCCGGGGTGACGCCGGATGTACACGAGGGCCCGGAACTGCGGGACGGAGATCGCCTCCGGCCTTCCCTCCCGCATCCGGGCCCGGATCGCGCGCATCACGAGCGGCACCGTGTCGAGCACGGCTCGGGCAGCTTCCTCCTCGGGCGCGGCGTCGATTGTCGACATGGTCGGGCTTCCCTGCTAGAGTGTTAGGGAACCTAATTGTAGACCAGCGAGGTCAGCGTGCGGGCAGCGATCGAAACCAGGGACCTGCGGCGCGAGTTCGGATCGGTCACCGCGGTCGACGCACTCTCGCTCGAGGTCAGGCCGGGCGAAGTCTTCGGCCTGCTCGGCCCGAACGGCGCCGGCAAGACGACCACCATCAAGATGCTCATCACGTTGCTGCCGCCGACCTCCGGCTCGGCGACGGTCGCCGGCCACGACATCGCCCACGAGGCGCGCGCCGTGCGCCGGTCGATCGGCTACGTTCCCCAGCTCCTGTCGTCCGACGGCGCGCTGAGCGCCCGCGAGAACCTGGACATCTCTGGCCACCTCTACCACATTCCCGCCCCGGAGCGCCGCGAGCGGATCGAGGAGGCGCTCCGGTTCATGGGGCTGACCGACGTCGGGGACAACCTGGTGCGGACCTACTCGGGAGGAATGGTCCGCCGCCTCGAGATTGCCCAGGCGATGCTCCACGCGCCGCCCGTGCTCTTCCTGGACGAGCCGACGGTGGGGCTGGACCCGACGGCCCGCCGCGCGGTCTGGGAGCACGTCCGGAAGCTGCGCGAGCGTGAGGGCACCACCATCCTGCTCACGACGCACTACATGGACGAGGCCGCGGAGCTGTGCGAGCGCGTCGGGATCATGCACCTCGGCAAGCTCGTGGCCCTCGGGACACCGGAGTCGCTCGCCGCGGAGGTCGGGCCAGGCGCCAGCCTGGACGACGTGTTCACCCACTTCACGGGCAGCGAGCTCGACGACACAACCGCTGGAGGTACCTATCGTGACGTCGCTCGAACGCGTCGCACGGCCCGTCGGCTGGGCTGAACCGCCGTCCGCGGTCCGCTTCTTCCAGGACGCCTGGACGGTCGCCCAGGGGGAGCTGCGCAAGCTCGCCCACGATCCGACGGAGCTGCTCACCCGCGCCGTCCAGCCGGTCCTCTGGCTGCTCGTCTTCGGCCAGGTGCTCGCCCAGGCGCGGGCGATCCCGACCGGAAACCTGGGCTACATGGACTTCCTTGCCCCGGGCGTGCTCGCCCAGAGCGCGCTGTTCTCGGCGATCTTCTTCGGGATCGCGGTGATCTGGGAGCGCGACCTCGGCGTGCTCCACAAATACCTGGTGAGCCCGGCCTCGCGGCTTGCGCTCGTCGCGGGCAAGGCGCTCGCGGGCGGGTTGCGCGCGCTCGTCCAGGCGGTCGTCGTCTACATCGTGGCCGCCCTGATCGGCGTGCACCTCCAGCTGGGCCTCCTGCCGATCGCCGGCGTGGTGCTCGTGGTCGTGCTTGGCGCGGCCGGCTTTGCCACGTTCTCGCTGATCATCGCCTGCCTGGTCCGGACCCGGGAGCGCTTCATGGGCATCGGCCAGGTCCTGACCATGCCGCTCTTCTTCGCGAGCAGCGCCATCTACCCGATCGCCCTCATGCCGTCGTGGCTCCAGCTTGTCGCCCACGTGAATCCGCTCACGTACCAGGTGGACGCGCTCCGGGCGCTGATGGTCGAAGGCGGGACGGCAACCTTCTCGATTCCGCTGGACCTGGGCGTGCTCGCCTTCGCGCTGGTCGTGCTCCTGGTCATCGCGGGCCGCCTCTACCCTCGCCTGGCGATGTGAGACGGGGCGGGTCCCTGGCTGTCGCCCGTGGGGCGCAGCGCGTAGACCCGGCCCTGCCGGTGCTCGAGATCCTCGAGGTCCGTCGTCGTCGCGACGTCATAGGCGGCGAGCTCGACCAGATCACCCGTGGGTAGGTAGCGGCGGCCGGGGTCGCCCACCAGGACCTCGATTCCGC
>JARLHH010000221.1 GCA_031292335.1 Candidatus Limnocylindrales bacterium
AGGAACCGGGCATCGCTGGCGTCCTGGCCCGCGAAGTCGCGGTCCACGAAGTCGATCGCTTCGTAGTCGCGGCGCTCCTCGAGCAGGTCGCCCTCGAAGGCGGTGAGGCGGGGCAGCTCGAACGGCCGCTCTGCTGCCGTCCTGTTGGGATTCTCGCCGACCTTCCGCGCCAATCGAGCGTCTCCTCCTGCCGCGCCGTGTCGAGGGAGTATGCGGCAGTCCGGCGCCCGCGGGACCGAGCGCGGCTGCCCTCCGATCCGAGACGGCAACCGAACCATTCCTTTGTCGGTACCCAACCTCGCGGGCCGGGTTGCTATCGTCGCTCGACCGAGCGCACGAAGGGAATCCAGCGTGGCCCAGTCCCTCTACGAACCGTCGTTCGAACACGATTCCTGCGGGTTCGGGTTCGTCTGCGACATCGCCGGCCGGCCCTCCCACGGGATCGTGCGCGACGCGCTCACCGTGCTGGTCAACCTGGAGCATCGCGGGGCCAGCGGGTCGGAGCGGAACACCGGGGACGGCGCGGGGGTCCTGACCCAGGTCCCGTTCGGCTTCCTGGGCGCGGTTGCCGCCGAGCAGGGGCTCCGGCTGCCGGCCGAGCCCGGGTACGGCGTCGGCATGCTCTTCCTGCCCCGCGACGAGGCGAGCCGGACGGCCTGCGAGGGACAGGTCGCCCGGGTCCTCGCCGCCGAGGGCCTCGACCTGCTGGGCTGGCGCGACGTCCCCACCGCGCCCGACGGCCTGGGCGAGACCGCCCGGACCAGTCAGCCCGTCGTCCGGCAGGTCTTCGTGGGCCGGCCGGCGGCCACCGTCGATGACGTCGCGTTCGACCGCCGCCTCTTCGTCGCCCGGCGCATGGTCGAGAAGGCCATCTCGCGCTCGGCGCTTCCCGGCCGGGGCGACTTCTACATCGCGTCGCTGAGCTGCCGGACGATCGTCTACAAGGGGATGCTGAACGCCTCGCAGCTCCTGACGTTCTACCCGGACGTCCTGGACCCGCGCTACGTGAGCGCCATCGCGATGGTCCACTCGCGCTTCTCCACCAACACGTTCCCGTCGTGGGCCCGCGCCCACCCCTACCGGTACATCTCCCACAACGGCGAGATCAACACGCTCCGTGGCAACGTCAACTGGTTCCACGCCCGCCAGTCGATGTTCCGCTCGTCGCTCTTCGGGGACGACCTCCAGAAGGTGCTCCCTGCGGTGGATTCGGAGGGCTCCGACTCCACGATCCTGGACAACGTCCTGGAGCTGCTCCACCTGTCCGGCCGCTCGCTGGCGCACGCGATGATGATGCTGGTGCCGGAGCCCTGGAGCCGCGACGAGACCATGTCGCCCGAGCTGCGGGCCTTCTACGAGTACCACGCCTGCCTGATGGAGGCGTGGGACGGCCCCGCCTCGATCGCCTTCACCGACGGCGTGCGCGTCGGCGCGACGCTGGATCGCAACGGGCTCCGCCCGGCGCGCTACACGATCACCGCCGACGGGCGGGCCATCATGGCGTCCGAAGCGGGCGTCCTCGACATCCCGGTCGCGCAGGTGGTGGCCAAGGGCCGCATCAGGCCCGGCCACATGTTCCTGGTGGACACCGCCGAGGGTCGGATCGTCTCCGACCGCGAGCTCAAGGACGCCGCCGCGTCGGCCCAGCCCTACGGGGCGTGGATCCGGCAGTGGCTGACCCGGATCGAGGACCTGCCCGACCCGCCCGGCGTCATCGAGCCGGACCACGCGACCGTGCTCCGCCGCCAGGAGGTCTTCGGCTACAACGCCGAGGACGTGCGCCTGGTCATCAACCCGATGGCGACCACCGGCACGGACCCGGTGGGCTCCATGGGGAACGACGCCGCGCTCGCGGTTCTCTCGGACCAGCCGCAGCTCCTGTACGGGTACTTCAAGCAGCTCTTCGCGCAGGTCACGAACCCGCCCGTGGACGCGATCCGCGAGGAGATCATCATGGCCACGGAGACGTCCATCGGCCCGGAGGACAACCTCCTGGAGCCGGGACCGCGGGCGGCCCTCCAGCTGGCGCTCCCCTCGCCGGTGCTCTCCAACCTGGAGCTGGAGAAGATCCGCCAGCTCGACGGCGGGCCGGCCGCGCGCGGCTTCCGGTCCATCACGCTGCCCATCCTCTTTCGCAGCGCCGACAACGGCCAGGGTCTCCGGCACGCCATCGAGGACGTGCGCCGCCGGGCGTCGGAGGCGATCGCGGAAGGCCACAACCTGGTCATCCTGTCCGACCGCGGGCACGACGAGAAGGATGCCCCGATCCCGGCGCTCCTCGCGGTCGCCGCGGTCCACCACCACCTGGTGCGGGCCGGGACGCGCACCCAGGTGGGCCTGGTGCTCGAATCCGGCGAGCCGCGGGAGGCCCACCATTTCTGCCTGCTGGTGGGCTACGGCGCCAGCGCGATCAACCCCTATCTCGCCTTCGAGACGATCGACGACCAGGTGCGGCTGGGCGTGATCGAGGGGCCGACCGAGGCCGCCGAGAAGCGCTACCGGAAGGCGCTCCTGAAGGGCGTCATCAAGGCGATCTCCCGGATGGGAATCTCGACGGTCCAGAGCTACCACGGAGCCCAGGTCTTCGAGGCGCTCGGGCTCAACCGGGACTTCATCGACGAGTACTTCAGCGGGACACCGACGCGGATCGGCGGGATCGGGATCGAGGGCGTGGCCCACGAGGTCAGCGCCCGCCAGGAGCGCGCCTACTCAACCCGCCGGCCGGCCGTGCAGCACCAGCTGGGCATCGGCGGGCAATACCAGTACCGCTCCCAGGGCGAGACGCACCTCTTCAACCCGCTCACGATCCACCTGCTCCAGCGCGCCGTCCGGACCGGCGACTACGCGACGTTCAAGGACTACACGAGTCTCGTCGACGACCGGTCGAAGCGCCTCGCGACGCTGCGCGGGCTGATGGAGCTGCGGCCGGCGCTCCGCCCGGTCCCGCTGGACGAGGTGGAGCCGGTCTCGGCGATCGTGCGCCGCTTCAAGACCGGCGCGATGAGCTACGGCTCCATCTCCGCGGAGGCCCACGAGGCGCTCGCGATCGCGATGAACCGGCTGGGCGGCAAGTCCAACACCGGCGAGGGCGGCGAGGACCCGGCCCGCTACGCGCCGCTCCCGAACGGTGACTCCCGCAGCAGCGCGATCAAGCAGGTCGCCAGCGGGCGCTTCGGGGTGACCAGCGAGTACCTGGTCAACGCCCGCGAGATCCAGATCAAGATGGCCCAGGGGGCCAAGCCGGGCGAGGGCGGCCAGCTGCCGGGCTCGAAGGTCTACCCCTGGATCGCCCGGACGCGCTACTCGACCCCGGGCGTGGGCCTGATCAGCCCGCCGCCGCACCACGACATCTACTCCATCGAGGACCTGGCGGAGCTGATCCACGACCTCAAGAACGCGAACCACCACGCCCGGATCAGCGTGAAGCTGGTGGCGGAGGTCGGCGTGGGCACGATCGCCGCCGGCGTCGCCAAGGCCCACGCGGACGTCGTGCTGATCAGCGGCCACGACGGTGGGACGGGCGCGTCGCCGCTCACCTCCATCAAGCACGCCGGCGTCCCGTGGGAGCTCGGGCTGGCCGAGGCCCACCAGGTCCTGATGCTGAACGACCTGCGCTCGCGCATCGCGGTCGAGGTGGACGGGCAGCTCAAGACCGGCCGCGACGTCGTGATCGGGGCGCTGCTGGGCGCGGAGGAGTTCGGCTTCGCCACCGCCCCGCTGGTCTCGCTGGGCTGCATCATGGTGCGGGCCTGCCACCTCAACACCTGCCCGGTCGGCGTGGCGACGCAGGACCCGGAGCTCCGCCGGCACTTCGCCGGCGATCCGCAGCACGTCGTCAACTTCATGACCTTCATCGCGTCCGAGGTGCGCGAGCACATGGCCCGCCTGGGCTTCCGGACGATCGAGGAGATGGTCGGCCGCTCCGACCGGCTGGAGATGGTCCCCGCGATCGACCACCCCAAGGCGCGCAGCCTGGACTTCAGCCGGATCCTCTTCCAGCCCGACGTCCCGGCCGGCCGGGGGCGCACGTGCACGGTCCCCCAGGAGCACCGGGTGGAGGACTCGCTCGACGCGACCACCCTGCTGGACCTCTGCCGTCCCGCCCTGGAGGACGGCCATCCGGTCCGCGCCACCCTGCCGATCCGCAACGTCAACCGGGTGGTGGGAACCATGCTCGGCTCCGAGGTGACCCGGCGCTGGGGCCGCGACGGGCTGCCGGACGACACGATCCGGCTCACCTTCCGCGGCTCCGCCGGCCAGAGCTTCGGCTCCTTCATCCCGCCGGGGATCACCCTCCAGCTGGAGGGTGACGCGAACGATTACCTGGGCAAGGGGCTGTCAGGCGGGAGGCTCGTCCTCTTCCCGGCGGCCGGCGCGCGGTTCGCGGCCCGCGACAACGTGGTCACCGGGAATGTCGCGCTCTACGGCGCGACCGGCGGCGAGGCGTTCATCAGCGGGATCGCCGGGGAGCGGTTCGCGGTCCGCAACTCCGGCGCGACGGCGGTCGTGGAAGGCCTGGGCGACCACGGCTGCGAGTACATGACCGGCGGCCGGGTCGTGGTGCTCGGACCGACGGGACGCAACTTCGCGGCGGGGATGTCCGGCGGCGTGGCCTGGGTGCACGACGAGCGCGGCGACTTCGCCTCGGCCTGCAACATGGAGATGGTGGCCCTGGAGCCGCTCCGGGATCCTGCCGAGGTTGCCGAGGTTCGCGGCCTCGTGGAGCGCCACGCGGCGCTGACCGGCAGCGCCTGCGCGACCACCCTGCTCGCCGACTGGACCACGGCGGTCGGCCGCTTCGTACGGGTCATGCCCCACGACTACCGGCGCGTGCTGGAGGCCCAGGCCCGGATGCGCGCGGCCGGGCTCAGCGACGGCGAGGCGGAGATGGCCGCCTTCGAGGAGAACGCCGCCGACCTTGCCCGGGCCGGGGGGTCATAGGCATGGGCAAGCCCACCGGATTCATGGAGTTCGGGCGCCGCGCCATCGAGAATCGCCCGCCGCTGGAGCGGATCCGCGACTGGAAGGAAGCCCATCCGCCGCTCGACGTGGCGACGCTCACCCAGCAGGCCGCGCGCTGCATGGACTGCGGCGTCCCGTTCTGCCACACCGGGACCCTGATCTCGGGCGTGGCCTCCGGCTGCCCCATCAACAACCTGATCCCCGAGTGGAACGACCTCGTCTATCGCGGGCAGTGGCGCGAGGCGAGCCTCCGTCTCCACCGCACGAACAACTTCCCCGAGTTCACCGGCCGCGTCTGCCCGGCGCCCTGCGAAGGGTCGTGCACCGTCGCGATCAACGGCGACCCGGTGGCGATCAAGACCATCGAGCAGGAGATCGCCGACCGGGCCTGGGAGAACGGCTGGGTCGTCCCGAACCCGCCGCTCACCCGGTCTGGACGGGCCGCGGCCGTGGTGGGAAGCGGTCCGGCCGGGCTGGCCGCCGCCGCGCAGCTCAACCAGGCCGGCCACCTCGTCACGGTCTTCGAGCGCGCGGACCGGATCGGCGGCCTGCTCGTCTACGGCATCCCCAGCATGAAGCTCGACAAGGGGGTCGTCGCGCGGCGCGTCCAGCTCATGGCGGACGAGGGCGTGCGGTTCGTCACCGGGGTCACGGTGGGCTCGGACGTGGCGGCGGAGCAGCTCCTGGCCGATTTCGACGCGGTGGTGCTCGCGACGGGCGCCACGGTCGCGCGCGACATCGCGGTCCCCGGCCGCGAGCTGGGCGGCATCCACCTGGCGATGAACTTCCTGCGCGGCAACACGCGCCGGCTGCTCGATTCCGGGCCCGACGCGGAGGTCCCGATCGACGCAGCGGGCAAGGACGTGGTGGTGATCGGCGGCGGCGACACGGGAACCGACTGCCTGGGCACCGCGATCCGAATGGGCGCCCGGCACGTGCGCCAGCTGGAGATCCTGCCCCGGCCGCCCGACACGCGCGCGGCCGACAACCCGTGGCCGGAGTGGCCGAAGGTCTACCGCCTCGACTACGGGCAGGAGGAGGCGAAGGCCCTGTGGGGCGAGGATCCGCGTCGCTACTCCACCACCACGCGGCGATTCATCGGGCGCAACGAGCGGGTCACGGGAATCGAGGTCGCCCGGATCGAGTGGACCACCTCGGCGGACGGGCGCTTCGAGATGCGGGAAGTGCCGGGGACCGCGGAGGTCGTCCCCGCCGACCTCGTCCTCCTCGCGCTCGGCTTCACCGGCCCGGAGCCTACCCTGCCCAAGGCGTTCGGGTGTGACCTGGACCCGCGCGGCGTGGTCCGGACCGGCGAGGACAAGATGACCAGCGTGCCCGGCGTCTTCGCGGCCGGCGACTGCGCTCGCGGCCAGTCCCTGGTGGTGTGGGCGATCAAGGAGG
>JARLHH010000222.1 GCA_031292335.1 Candidatus Limnocylindrales bacterium
CATGCGGTGGACCTGGTCCGGGCGCACCAGGGCGTCGAGATCGACCTGGACCGGATCCCGCTGGACGACGGGAGGACGTTCGAGCTGCTGGCGTCCGGCGAGACGACCGGCGTCTTCCAGCTGGAGTCGGCGGGCATGCGGCGCTACATCCGCGAGCTCCAGCCCACGTCGGTCTACGACCTGGCAGCCATGGTCGCGCTCTACCGGCCGGGCCCGATGGACAACATCCCGCACTACATCGCCCGCAAGCATGGCCGCGAGCCGGTGACCTACCTGCACCCGCTCCTGGAGCCGTATCTCGTCCGGACGTACGGGGTCTTCGTGTACCAGGAGGACATCATGGCCGCCGCCGTGGGCCTGGCCGGCTTCACGGGCCCCGAGGCGGACATGCTGGGCTACGCGATCCGCAAGAAGAAGTCCTCCGTCCTGCGGTCGCTGAAGAACAAGTTCGTCACCCAGGCGGCCGAGCGGGGCGTGCGTCCCGAGACGATCGACGCCGTCTTCACGGCCTTCGAGCCGTTCGAGCGCTACGGCTTCAACAAGGCCCACGCCACGTGCTACGGGCTGGTGGCGTACCAGACGGCGTACCTCAAGGCGAACTACACCGTCGAGTACATGACCAGCGTCCTGACCGCGTTCCGCGACAACGCCGAGAAGGTCGCCGCCGCGGTCGCCGAGTGCCGCCGCCTGGGGATCGCGGTGCTCCCGCCGGACGTCCATGCCAGCCACCTCGAGTTCACCGTCGAGGGGCAGGCGATCCGGTTCGGGCTGCTGGCGGTCAAGAACGTGGGGCAGGGCGCGATCGAGTCGATCATCGCCGCCCGGGAGGCGGACGGCGCGTTCCGTTCCTTCGCCGACTTCTGCAACCGGATCGACCTGCGGCTGACGAACAAGCGGGTGCTCGAATCGCTCGTGAAGGTCGGCGCCCTGAGCACGTTCGGCCACCCGGGCCGTCTCCTCGACGCGCTGGACGACACGCTCGCCGCGGCCCAGGCCGACCAGCGCGAGCGCGCCTCCGGGCAGATCAGCCTGTTTGACCTGGCCGCGCAGCCAAGCTCGCTCGAGGCGCCGCTTCCGGAGGCGCCCGAGATCCCGACCCGCGAGCGGCTGCGCTGGGAGAAGGAGCTCCTCGGGCTCTACCTCTCGGACCATCCGCTCGGAGAGGTGGCGGAGCGGATCGGGCATTTCGTGACCGCGTACTCCGGGGACCTGAAGGACGAGTCGCTCGATGGCGAGCGCGTCGTGGTCGGTGGAGTCGTCACCGGCAGCCGGACCGTGGTGACGAAGGCGAAGGCCACGATGGCGGTGGTCACCCTCGAGGACCTCCAGGGCGCGATCGAGGTGGTCGTCTTCCCGCGTCTCTACGAGCAGACCACCGGGACATGGAGCGACGGCGTGATCCTCCTGGTCGCGGGCCGGATCGACCATCGCGGCGAGGAGGTCTCGTTGCTGGCGGACGCGGCATGGGAATGGGACGCGGTCGCGGCGCGCGGCGAGGCGGCATTCGCGAGCGAGGTCGCCGCGGGTGAGCGTGGGTCGCGCGGGCGCGGCCGGTCCGGCGGCTCCCATCCGAACGGGACGAACGGCGCGAACGGCCGCCGCGCGGGCAACGGCTACGGGCACGCGGACGGAAACGGATCCGGGCGCGCGGAGGGCACGGGATCCGGTTCGTCCCCGGATCGAGGGGGGGGCGATCGCGCCGCCCGATCGACTGCCACGATGCCGCCGGTGCCGCTCCCCGGGTCATCGGAGCCGGCCGACTTCGAGGTGGCTGCGCCGGACCTCGACGCGCCGCCACTGCCGGAGGAGGCACGCCCGCAGGCGGTCGCATCGGCCGGCGGGCCGACCCGGCCGGTCGAGGCAGGCCCGGCCGGTCGCCTCCACGTCCGCTTCGGCGTCGGGATCGGTCCGGACGTCCTGCAGCCCGCGATGGCGACCGTTCGCGACATCCTCCGCGGACACCCCGGGGGGACCCGGGTGATCGTGCACCTGCCGCAGGGTGCCGGGCGGGCCGCCCTCCCGATGGAGCTGCGTTCGGGCGTCGCCTACGACGCCGAGCTCGTAGCGGACGTCGGCCGCCGGCTCCGCCCCGAGATCTGCAGCCTGGAGCTCGTGCTCGCGGACGACGCATTCGACGTCTCGGCCTGAACCGGGACCCGCCGGGACGCCCCGTCCGGCCGGGACGCCCCGTCCGGCCGGGAGCGAATCCGCCGGCCACCTTCAGTCGGACCGCGACGCCCGGATGACACCCGCGTCGTTCCCTTCCTTGACCGGCCGGCTAGTCGCCACCGCGTTGAGCGCCGCGCACGCGAGCGATCCAGCGTCGCGGAACGGGTCCGGGAGCTCGGATCACTCCCGCGAGCACCAGGGCTGCCAAGCTCGTGGCGTGGGCCAGCCGCACGGCGGTGGGCCTCGCCGCCGGGCCGGTCCCCGGGCTCCGGCCGCGGTCGGAGTCAGCCAGTCGTCGGATCGGTCCCCGCGCGGTCGCCGGCCCGAACCGCCCGGATCGCCTGCACGACCGAGAAACGGTCGCCGAACTCGGTCCGGAGCGCGCCAAGCCCCGCGGCGTCGATGTCGAGCTCGTTGGCGACCTGGTCCAGCGTCGCGCTCTCCGCCGAGGAGATCGAGCCATCCGAGGCGGCGGCCAGGAAGCACGCCCGCAGGAGTCGCAGGCGCTGGTCCGAGTCGGAGATCCGCTTGAACTCGCGCGTGACGAGGTAGTCCTCGGTCGACCCGAACAGGCGCGCCTGCTGTTTGGCCGCCTCGACCACGAGGACCGCCTCCGCCTCGCCGATGCCGCTCTCCTCGACGAGCGTCCGCTCCATGAACGCCGTCTCCTCGGGGCTGACCGCGAGGTCGGCGTTGGTCACGCGGGCCAGCACGTAGGAGGCGGCGGCAAGGTAGCGCGCCCGCTCCGGCGCAAGCTCCTCGAGCTGGGCAACGATGCGGCGAACCGTGGCCGTGTCGGGAGCCGGGCCGGAAGCCGGCAGCATGACGCCGCCCGCGCGGGACGGATCGTTCGCCTGCGCCGTCGAGTCGTGCGGGTCGGTGGCTGCGGCGCCTCCGAAGAGGTGGCGAAAGATGCTCATCGGGACTCCTTTGGGAAGACGCCGCGCTGGGGCAAGCGAGTACCCAAGCGTACATCGGCGCTCCGACGGAGCCTGCCGGCGTCTCCCGGACCGGCGTCTCCTGGCCACGCCAGGAGACAAGCCACGTCGCGGCGTCGCGAGTCCCGCGATCCGGCCGCGCGGCGAGCCGGATAGGAGTACGCCTCCGCAGCCCTGGGGGGAAGGGCGGCAGAGGCGCTGAAGTGCAGGATCGCTGGTGGCCGGCCGCCTTGGAGAGTGCCGATGGTCCCGCCGTTGGGGTGCCATCCGGCAGGCTCTCGGCGAGCACCCCGGTCCGGATGGCGGGCCTTCGGAGGCGTCCCGCGAGCGGGGAGCCTACTCGTCGAGAGGGACGACGAGCGTCCGAATGTCACCATCCTTCGGCGCGTAGACCAGGAGGATGGTCGTCTGGTCGGCGACGGCCTGGACGTCGACGTTGCCCACGAGCGGGCTGCCGTCACAGGTCGGGAGGCCGTTGAAGTCGCTCGCCTCGGAGTAGATCGATCCCTTGTACGAACCGGGATCGAGCTGATAGGTGCCCGCGCTGCCGGTCCGGCAGCCGTCAGCGTGTCGTCGCTGTCGCCGATCGTCTTCGTGCACCCATCTCCGATGCCGAGATACCAAGTCGAGCCGTTCGTCGACGGGAGCACGTTGTCGATCCCCACCGTGTCGACGACCAGCAGCGCCTTTCCGGGCTCGGGCGTGGCCTGGCCGAACGTACCGCCGCTCGCCTTCGCGAAGAAGGCCTGGATCTGCCCATACGGGCGCCCGGAAGCCTGGCTGGAGCTCCCTGTCGTCACGATGAACGTGATGACCTCGCCGCCCTTGAGCGTTTCGGACCGCGAGATCAGCTCGTTGCCGTTCGCCTGGGTGCCCGCCCAGTAGGCGGAGAGCGCCATGTCGCCGGCATGATCCGACACGGTCGGGTCGAAGAACGGGCTGGCGGTCCCGTAGGGAACGGAGAGCAGCGGCGTGTCGCCCTCGCCTGCCCAGGGTGATGCGTAGATGTCGATCGGGCCCGGCTCACCGTCCAGGGGCGCGTAGGCGTTGACGATCCGGACTCTCGCCCCGCTGGGTTGACGGCCTCCTGGCACCCCGCCCGTCCCTCCGCCGATCCCGGCGGCCATGCTGGGCTCCGCGCCGCCGGGGGCGCCAACGGCCGCCGGCGTGGCAGACGATCCGGAAGCGCCCGACGAGCAGCCGACCACCAGGACGCCGGCCGCGATCAACGACAGGGTTCGACGATGCACCAGGAATCCCCCCTCAACTCGAACGCGCCGGTCGTCAACGTTTGGGCGCTCGACTGCCCGGCGTGATCAATGGTACCGGAGGCGGGATTTGAACCCGCATGAGGTTGCCCTCAACGGTGTTTGAGACCGTCGCGTCTGCCTGTTCCGCCACTCCGGCACGGCGGCCATCGTAGCGCGCGTGGGGACGGGCGATCCGCGATCGAGGCGCGGGCGGTCCGCTCGGCCTGGAGGTCCGCTCGGCCTGAAAGTCCGCTTGGCGCTAGCCCTCCGCTCGGCCGCGCAACACGAGGTTCGCAGCGAAGAGCGCGATGCCGACGGCGAGCAGAACCGCTCCCGCGATCAGCACGACCGTCTGAGTCGAGGCTGCCGGCTCGGACGTGGCTGGCTGAACCGCGCCGCGTCCGGCCTGTGGCGCCTGGGAGGGCCCTGCCTTCGGAGCCGCCTCCGACGTGCCGCTGTTGGACGAGAAGCCCAAGGGCCCAGCGGTCGCGCCGGCGGCGGGAACGGTCGCGATGCCGGCGACGGGGAGCGTGGGCACGGGAACCGCGATCGCGGCCGCGCTCGATGCGGGAACCGCCACGATACCCGGGCTGGACTCCGGGACCGCGGCAGCGGCGGAGCTCGGAGCCGGAGCCGCGACCCCGACAGGGCTGGGTGCGGGCAACGCGGCCAATCCGGGGGTGCCGCCGGCGATTCCCGGTTCCGACGTTGCCCCGGGCGCAACCCCGGCGGCGGCCGCGGGCCCGCTCGCGGGACTGGGCGCGACGCCGACGCGCGCACTGCCGTC